>CATXJW010000001.1 GCA_958370325.1 uncultured Collinsella sp.
GTTTCTAACGAAGCCGTAACGGCCGTTGGGCTCTTTTGGCGCCAGCCCTTCTCGAGCCGCACATCATGATTAATTTGCTTAAGGCAACAACTTTCCCGATCGATGTAATCACCGAATCAAAACGTGTACATCAGCCAACAAAGATGCCGAAAAAAGTTATATTTGGAGGCTGATGTACACGAATGCGAAATTCCCCGCCGCCCAAAAGTGCCCTCCACATGTCTGGACTCTCTATGCTTGCGCTGGATAGACATCGCCGGAACGGGTATAGTATCGAAAGTTTTGTCGTTAACCAGCGGGGGAGTCCTGTGGGCATCAAAAAGAAGATCAAAAAGGAGCTTATCGGCACTTCCGATTACCCGTCGAATAAGATCTTTACGATCTCCAATTTCATCACCTTTACGCGCCTGATCCTCACCCTGGTATTTCTGTACCTGTTTGTGACGGATAACAACCGTGTCATCGCCATCGTTATCTACGCCGTTGCCGCCTCCACCGACTGGATGGACGGTCAGATCGCCCGCATGACTAAGACGGTCTCGTGGCTCGGCAAGGTCATGGATCCCATTTGCGACCGTGCGCTGCTGTTCACCGGTGTCTTGGGGCTGGTGGTCCGCGGAGAGCTGCCCATCTGGGTCTGCGTGCTCATTATTGGCCGCGACATCTATCTGGGCATCGGCACGCTTATCGTGCGTCATTATCACCGTCGCCCCATAGATGTCGTCTTTCCCGGAAAGATTGCCACTGCGCTGCTCATGACCGGCTTCTCGCTCATGCTGCTCGGGTTCCCCGTTGTTGACGGCCTGCATCTTTTACCTTCAACCCTTACGGCCTTCCCGGGCCTCAACGGAAGCTCGGTGCCCCTCGGCATCTTCTTTGTGTACGGCGGCGTGATCTTCTCCATGCTCACGGCTGTCATCTATTCCATTAAGGGCGGAGTGGCCATTAAACAGGCTCTCGCGCATCCCGAGGACGAGGACATCGACTTTCTGAACCCTGAAATCGAAGACTGATTCGTTGGGGTATGATTACGTACGGTTCATTATTTGCGGCACGTCCGCGATAAGTTAGGGGTTGTCATGGACAACATGGTTAACAATATGCCTCAGAATGATAAGACTGCTGACGCTACCTGCGTATTCCGCGTGCCTTCAAGCGACGTCACTGTTCCCGACCTCATGGCCAACGTGCGCATCACCGCACCCGTTCTGTCCATCGTCAAGGGTCCGCAGACCGGTGCCGCCTTTGAGCTCGAGGACGACGTGACCACCATCGGCCGCGATCCTGCGAACGGCATCTTCCTCAATGACATGACCGTTTCGCGCAGCCACGCGCGCATTATCCGCGAGGGCCTCGGCGCTCGCATCGAGGACCTGGGCTCGCTCAATGGCACCTGGGTCGACGGTGCCATCGTCAATGCAGCCCCGCTGCACGACGGTTCTTCCGTCCAGATCGGTACGTTTACACTCATCTACCACGAGAGCACGCCGGAGCGCATCGAAACCGGTGAGTAGGGCATGGCCGAACGCAACTATCTGAGTATCGGCCAAGTCGTCAACCTACTTCGAGGCGCATACCCCGATCTTTCGAACTCAAAAATTAGATTTCTAGAAGATGAGGGGCTCATTACCCCTCATCGTACGCCTAAGGGATACCGTCAGTACTCCAAGGAGGACGTTGATCGCCTAGAGGTCATCCTGCACTTGCAGAAGACCCGCTACATGCCGCTCAACGTGATTAAGCAGCGCTTGGAAAACGCTACGGACTTGTCCACGCTCGCCTACGAGGTGGGTCTGCTGTCCGATGTTCCGCTCAAGACGGAGCCCAAGGAGACTAAGCAAAAGCTGCATCCCATTGAGACCATTCCCGATATGCTGGGCGTCGAGATTTCGTTTATCCGCTCGCTCGCCGAGAACGACCTCATTCGCATCATCAAGAGTCCGCAGAATCGTGAGCTCGTCGATGGTCGCGATTTCCCGATCATCCGCTACTGCTCCGAGCTGTCACGCTTCCATATCGAGCCCCGCAACCTGCGTCAGTACGTGTCTTCCGCCAACCGCGAGTCCTCGATGTTTGAGCAGGTGCTCGTGAGCATGCTCGGAATGGATACCTCCGATGACGAGCGCGACGCCAAGCTCGAGCGTGCGTTTAAGAAGCTTCACGACCTGACCGAGGGTGTGCACACTGCGCTGCTCAAGAACCGCGTTTTTGAGTCGCTCAACGCCGTGGTCGAGGACGCCGACATCGATGCACTCGATGAGGAAATCACTCGCTCCGAGTCCACCAAAGCCAAAAACGAAGAGATGGCCACGCCGGCTTCGCACGAGGATTCTCTCGTAAAGCCGCTCAAGGTCGTCGCCCCTTCGCACTCCGGCACCGCCACGGCGGGCAAATAACCGCTGCTGATATTTCGGCAACCCATTGAAAGGTCATGCAATGTACGACTTCGAATCTCAAATCGTCGACATCCCCGACTATCCCGAGCCCGGAGTCATCTTTAAAGACATCACGCCGCTCTTTGGCAACCCCGAGGCGCTCAAAGCCATGACCGATGCCCTCGCCGAGCACTTTGCCGGCATGGGAATCACCAAGGTCGTGGGTCCCGAGGCTCGCGGCTTTATGGTCGGCGTACCGGTGGCTGTAGCCCTTGGTGCCGGCTTTGTTCCCGCACGTAAACCAGGCAAGCTGCCGCGCGAGACCGTGAGCCAGAGCTACGAGCTCGAGTACGGAACGGATTCCATTGAGATCCATGCCGACGCTATAAGCTCTAAAGATACCGTGTTGATTCTGGACGACTTGGTCGCGACGGGCGGAACCGTCGAGGCAACAGGTAAACTTGTGCGAGATATGGGCGCAAAGCTTGTCGGTTACGGTTGTATCCTTGAGCTTGCGTTTCTCAACCCGCGCGAGAAGCTCACGCCGTCTGATGACGATGTGGAGCTCTTTAGCCTGGTGACGGTGAAGTAGCCGTTACCCTTAGTTACTGGAAAGGAAGCTACATGCGCACAGCAAACACGCACAAAAACATGGCACGCTGCGCTGCTACGGCAACCCTCGCTTGTGTTTTGGGCTTGGGCCTCGCGGCTCCTGCCTACGCCGATACCGCATCCGACCTTGCCGCTGCTCGTACGAAGCTCGAGCAGATCGGTACCCAAACTCAGCAGATTTACGATGAGCTTGCCACGCAGACGCAGGCGCTCGATCAGACTGCCGGCGAGATCACGCAAAAGCAGCAGGAGATCGCCGATGGTCAGGCCAAGCTCTCGACCTATGTCGCCGGCGAGTACAAAACCGGCGGTCTAAGCCTGCTTCAGGTTTTGACGGGTGTCGATGATCTGAGCGATATGCTCAACCGTTTGTTCTACTACGGAAAAGTTTCCGACAAGCAAGCTCAGACCATTCAAGAGGTCAAGGAGCTTAAGCAGCAGCTCACCGATAAGCAGGCCGAGCAGGAGAAGAACGTCGCCACCACGCAAAAGAAGGTCGACGAGCTTAACGCCCAGCAGGCTGAAGCTCAGAGCGTTGTGAACTCCCTGGATTCTCAGCTGCAGGCCGAGCTTGCCGCCGAGGCTGAGGCGAACGCCGCACTGCAGGCGGGCATTAACGCCAGCACTGCCGAGAAGGCCACGGTGAGCAGCGAAACTGCCGGTACGACCGAGAACACCAACAACGGTGGCCAGACCAGCAATAACAACAACCAGGGCGGCAACACTCCGGCTCCTACGCCGGCACCTGCTCCGACGCCGCAGCCCTCCACGCCTGCTCCGGCTCCGACGCCTTCTGCTCCGAGCCAGTCCGTCGATGGTGGTTCTGTTGTCTCGCGTGCATACAGTAAGCTTGGTTGCGCTTATTCCTGGGGCGGAATTGGCCCGAACAGCTTCGACTGCTCTGGTTTTGTTAGCTATTGCCTCACTGGTCGCTATTGCCGCCTGGGCACCACGGGTACCTTTATGGGCTGGACGCGTGTGTCCGATCCGCAGCCCGGTGACGTTGTGGTCAACTCGTACCACACCGGCATTTACATCGGTGGTGGTCAGATGATTCATGCTTCCGACTACAACACAGGTGTTATCATCAGCTCCGTTGCCGCCGGCATGAACAACAACTATATCTTCGTTCGCTACTAAGTATTCAAGTAAAGCAAACGGATATGGACCTCGTGGCTTTAAGTCATGGGGTCCATTCTTTTGTCTTTAGTGCAGGCCGCTATCTAGTTTTGAATACTAGATAGCGGCCCAATCGGTCTGCAAGACGGCTATAATTGTATGGGAACAATTAGAAAGGACCCTCTATGAGCATGGCACTTATCTCAGATTCAAGCTGCAACCTCCGCGATTGGCAACCGACCGCACCCCATGCCACCTTTGCATTTGCGCCCCTCAAAATTCGAGTGGGGAAGCGTGAATTCGTCGATGACCTTTCGCTCGATGTACATGAGCTCAATTGCGCTGTTCAGGCGGAGACGAACGCTTCTTCGAGCGCTTGTCCCAGCGTAGGGGAGTGGGCCGAGCTCTTCAAATTGGCAGACAAGACCATCTGCATGCCGATCTCTGAGGGCGTGTCGGGCAGCTACAACGCGGCAGCCACGGCTCGCGATATGGTTCTTGCCGAGGAGCCCGACCGGCAGATTCATCTAGTCAATTCGCGCGCAGCTGGCGGCAAAATGGACCTCGTTTTCTTGCTGTTCGACCGCTATCTTGCAAGCAATCCGGATGTCTCATTCGAGGATGCTTGCGCATACTTCGATAGCCTTGAGCAGAACAGCAAAATCCTCTTCAGCTTGTGCAATTACGAAAACCTGGCCAAAGCCGGACGCATCCCTAAGGCAGCCGGCGTCATTGCCAACAAGCTCAATATCCGCATTTTGGGCACGGCGAGCGAGGCCGGTAAAATCGAACTCGTCGGGCACACGCGTGGCGAAAAGAAGATGCTCAACAAGATCATCGATACCATGGAAGCCGAGGGTTTTACGGGCGGCGAGGTCGTCATCGACCATGTGGAAAATGAGACAGGCGCCCAAGCACTTGCCAGCCACATTGTGGAGCGCTGGCCAGGCTCCAAGACTATCATCATGCCCTGTAACGGGCTAGATTCATACTATGCCGAAATGCATGGGCTCATTATCGGCTACGGCATGGGCGTGGCTTCGGGCCAATAAAGTCCAACCAAGCAAAATTACGGGCGGGACAAAGTGACAGCTGGCTCTTTGTCCCGCCCGTTTTATACGTCGGCTAGCTATTAAATCCGTTGAACTTGAGATAGCTCATCAAGTAAGCCTTCGATACGAAGGATGAAACCGCGCTGCGCACAAGCAGCGACTCACGCGTTACCTGATGCGCCGTATCGGGAACCGGCGTCTGCTCGACGGAAAACGCCGAACGAATCGATGCCTCGAGCTGATCAACCACATAGTCGAAGGCCGTCGGGGCATCGTAGCTCAAACGCTGAATATTAAAGAGCGCCTGCACCGCAGCAATAGGTAGCACCTGCTTAAAGATGCAGATAGCGATCAGACGGGCAATCTGCTCACGGCCATATTGCTTTTTGACCGGAGCAGGCACCAGGCCGACCTTCACGTAGTTATTGATCATCGATGGCGTAATGACAGGTTGCTCAACGCAAATGGACAGCGGCTCCATCCACAGCGCAACATACTCAATGACCTGGTCGCGATAGAGCGTCACATTGGGCAACTGGTCATAGCGCGGCAGACACAACGTATTGAGTTTGCGCACGATTTCGGACTGAATAAATGCATCGGGCAGCACAGTGGGCTGAATATCCGCAGGCTTAATACTGACCGACGAATCGGACATCGGAATAACGTGTTTAACGTGGTTCATAAAGGTCCTCCGTTCATTTTCTATATTGTATTCTAGGTTATCTAGTTTTGCATACCACATAGCCGGCAAGTAAAAGTGGTGGACAACACATTGATGCATCGTCCAACCACTTTGTTTAAAGATAGCAACCTTACATAAGATATATTATCGTACTTATGTGCGTAGGAAAGCGTATGCGCTGGTTGCCGCTATGGCTCCGTCCGAAACGGCGGTCACAACCTGGCGTAAACGCTTGGAGCGGATATCGCCGGCTGCGAATAAGCCGGGCGTACGGGTGGCCATCGAATCATCGGTAACAATACCGCCGTCGGGAGCCAGATCGACTAGATGCTCAACAAGCTCGGTATGTGGTTGCATCCCCGTAAAGACAAAAATGCCAAATGAGCCAGGTTCAAAGGACTCAGCGTGCATTTCACCAGTCGCATTGTCCTTGAATGTGATTGTCGTGGGCATCGCTTCACCAGAAAGCTCAACAATACTAGTTTGGTACCTAACTGAAATATTGTCCTTAGCAAGAACCTTATTCACAACGCCCTCGGGTGCACGGAACTGATCGCGACGCAGCACGATGGTCACGCTGCTGGCAATGTCGGACAGGAACAGCGCCTCCTCGCATGCCGAATTGCCGCCTCCGATAACAAAGACCTGCTTGCCACGGAAGAACATGCCGTCACACGTCGCGCAATACGAAACGCCACGACCGCGATACGTGTCCTCGCCAACAAAACCCGCAGGACGCGGCGTGGCGCCCATGCACGCAATGACGCTCTTGGCCGCTGTGTCGCCCATATCATGATGGATGGTAAATTGAGCCGCATCGGCATCGTAATCGACGCCCGTCACCATACTCCATTCAACCTGAGCCCCCAGGCCTTCAGCATGCTGTTGGAACCGCTCACCAAGTTCGACACCGCTCAGTAGCGGAATGCCAGGATAATTCTCAATCTCGTTGCTCGTAGCGATCTGTCCGCCCGACATGCCCTGCTCAAGGACAGTCGTCGTCAGGTTGGCGCGCGCCGCATAAATGGCGGCAGCATAGCCCGCGGGGCCTCCGCCGATAATCGCAACATCGATCGTCTGATCGGTAGTCATGAAGAGTCCTCTCGCCAAAACGTTGTCGTTCTTTGCGCTCATACCCAAATTTACGTGAACGTGACACTCATGCACTACAATGATAAATCCGTGTTACAACGTCGAAGGGGAGTTATCGATGGATCAGACGCAGACGAGCGACGACGCTCCCCTGCTTACGCTCAGCACTCCCCAATCGAAGAAAACCACGCTCTTGGCTCAGCAAAAACCTCTCGTGACCATCGTGCACGCCTCGGTCGGCTCGGGCCACAAGGCCGCCGCAAATGCGATAGCGCAGGCATTCGACCTCATCCGCGGCACCAATGGCATCCCCGAGGACGTTGAGATTGAAGTACTCGATATCCTTGATTTTGGACGTATTAAATTCGACGGCAATAAAACCGCGGCTTCTTTTACGGGAGCCACGCGCCCCATTTACGACCTGACCTGGCGATATACGCTTACGGGATATCTGCTCTGGGGTGGCGGCACGGCATGGTCGCGAATTATGTTCCCCGCCTTCAACGAATATATTCGTAGCCGCAGGCCCATAGCCGTGGTCGCAACGCACATCACAGCAGCCAATGTCGCCGTGGGCGCCCGCGTAATTACGGGTATCGATTATCCGGTCATCTGCGTGCCGACCGACTACGAAGTCGAGGGCTGGTGGCCCCACAAGGACACCGATCTATTCTGTGTTGCCAACGAATTTATGGCTGAAACGCTGCGTCCGCGCAAGGTGCCCGAGACAAAGATTCGCATTACCGGCATTCCTATTCGCGCCGGATTCGACACAGATTACGATCGCGAGGAAGAGCTAGCCAAGTTCAACCTCCCCACCGACAAGACCGTCGTGCTGGTAATGGCCGGTGCCAGCTTGCCTCAGCCTTACGTCCGCTTTCGCGCGGCGATGGACCATACGCTCCCCTTCCTACGCAGCTTTGAGGACATGCATTTTGTCTTTTTGCCGGGCAAAGACGTGGAGTATGCCACCCGGCTGAAGACGCTCTTCGATGCCATGAAGCTCGAGAACGTCACGGTGTTGGACTATGTCGACGACATGGCGGCCCTCATGCACGGCTGCGACCTGGCAATCCTCAAATCGGGCGGACTCACCGTCACCGAGTGCCTGTGCGCGCATCTGCCGATGATTCTGCTGGGCAAATCATACGGCCAGGAAAAGGCCAACACCACGATGCTCACCGGAATGGGCGCCAGCATGCATGTCACCACCGCACGAGAGCTCATCGTGACGTTGCGTCATCTCCACGATCATCCCGAGTCGCTCAAGGCACTGCTCATCAACGGCGAAGTGCTGCGCCGTCCCCACGCAGCCGAAGACATAGCCATCGCAACCATGGAGCTCGTAGGCAAACCCCAAAAGCGCAAACGAGCCTTCTGCCGCTTCTACTGGGGCGGCAAGCCAGCGCATATCCGCTAGCGTCTTTGTGTCCGCTTACCTGCGGGAGGCCCCTATATATCATCCCATGCTCAAACATTCTCGCTTCGCTGCGAAACTGCGCGTGGGACGATATATAGGGGCCTCCCGCAGGTAAGCTGCGTTTACGTACTAGCAGCTATACCAGATTCCCACCACTAGAACCTTCAAAGGCGAAACCGGAAAATCTAAATACAGTAAGCCAATGCGACAAAGGGATTGTTCCTTTGTCGCATTGGCTTACTAGAATGTAAATATTTTTTCAAGCGAGTAGCCGCCCGCCTGCCTCTCTCACATATCGTTCCACGCGCAGTTTCGCAGCGAGCGAAGCGAAGCGAGAATGTTTGAGCATGGAATGATATGTGTGGGAGGCGGGCGGGAGGGATATGTGCGTCCCTAGGCGATGCCGCTGGAGCCGAAGCCTCCTTTGCCTCGGTCGGTTTCGTCTAGTTCTTCTACTTCTATGAGGTTGACCGTGGGGACTTCTTGGATGACGAGTTGGGCTATGCGGTCGCCTTTGTTTATTTGGATGTTGTTGGAGGGATCCAGGTTGATGAGGATAACCTTGAGTTCTCCTCGGTAGTGGGCGTCGATGAGGCCCGGCGTGTTGACTATAGACAGGCCCTGCTTGATGGCCAAGCCGCTGCGGGGCTGGACGAAGCCGGCGTAGCCATCGGGCAGGGCGATGGCCAGCCCCGTAGAGACCAGACGGCGTTCGAAGGGCTTCAGGACGCAGTCCTCGTTGGAGCGCAAATCCAAGCCAGCATCGGTGAGATGGGCGTATTCGGGAAGCTCAACGGTGGGGTCGAGACGCTTTATGTTGACGGTAATGTTGGACATGGAATCACCTTAGCTTGTCGAGCTCTTGCAGAAACTCATCGACGTCTTTGAAATCGCGGTAGACCGAGGCAAAGCGAATGTAGGCCACCTTGTCGATCTTGGCCAAACGCTTGAGCACCATGTCACCCAACTCATGGGACGTGACGGCCGTCAGCGTGCGAGAGCGCAACTCGACCTCGATGTCGTCGATAATCTCATTGAGCTTCTTAGTGTCGATATCGCGCTTGATGGTGGCGCGCATCAAGCCGACGAGCAGCTTATTGCGATCGAACCGCTGCTTGGTTCCGTCTGACTTAATGACCTCGATTGGGTCTTCACATCGCTCAAACGTTGTAAAGCGGTAGTTACACGAGCAACATTCGCGACGACGCTTAATGGTGTTATTTGACTCCTGCATACGAGAATCAACGACGCGGGTATGTGCCTTGCCGCATTTGGGACAGCGCATGGTACCTCCTCTTAAACGATAACAAGGGTACCATGCGCAGCGCGATAATGATTACGAACGAGCGGGAACCTTAAGATACGCACCGGCGGCGAGCGAACCATGCTCCAGATGATTGACGTTACGGATCATGTCAGAAGTCTCTTGCGTGGAAAGGCCTTCGATTGGATATTCCTCGGCAAGCGACCAAAGAGAATCGCCAGCTTGAACGCGAATGGTCTCGTAGGTAATGTTGGAAACGGACTCGGCATACGCGGCGTGACGAGCGCTAAAGACCGACGTAGCGAGGACAAAGAAGAGCGTAAGCGCAACGGCGACGGCGACAATCGTCGGAACCTTCAGGGAAACGCGGGCCGGCGCGACTACAGCCTGCTGATTGCGAGCAGGCTTTACGGTCAAAGGCTGAATGCCGGAGCGGCCACCCTGAACAACCGTAAAAGTAGGTTCTGCAGGCGTCTCGAGCTTAAGGGCAAGGTTACCCTGGACCATATTCGTTGCGTTCATCATGTTCTCCTCTCGCGTGTTTTGCTGAGAACAGTTTTATCAAGCCGCGCGGACAAAAATGTCTAGCGCGAGAACGAATGTTCGGTTATTATTATCTTCGAACAGTTGTTCCTGTCAAGCAAAATTCGAACATTTGTTTGACATGGGTAGAGAGGATGCCCTGATGGCTCGCAAAATTACCAAGCGTCAGCAGCAAATTTACGACTTCATCAAGGAATATCAGCAGGAGAAGGGTTATCCGCCCAGCGTGCGCGAGATGGCTTCTGCCGTGGGCCTTTCCTCCCCCAGCACCGTGCACGCCCATCTCTCTGCCCTGGAGGCGCGCGGGCTACTCAAGCGCGATGCCACCAAACCGCGCGCCCTGGAACTCTTTAACGAGGACGGTTCCTCTGTCTCAATTTCTAAATCTGACGAGCCCACCGCACCTCGCGGAACGGTCTCGCTACCGCTCGTTGGTCGCGTCGCGGCCGGGATCCCCATTCTGGCCGAGCAGAATATCGAAGACACTTTTACTATCCCGACCGAAATCGCGACTGATCAGGGTTCCTTTATCCTTGAGGTGCATGGGAGCTCAATGATCAATGTCGGCATCTTCAATGGCGATTACATCATCGTCCGTGAACAAAAGAGTGCCATGAACGGCGAAATTGTCGTGGCCATGATTGATGGTTCAGCGACCGTCAAGACGTTCTACAAGGAGCAGGGGCGCGTGCGCTTGCAGCCCGAGAACGACACTATGGAGCCTATCTATGCGACGAACCCCGTTATTTTGGGTAAAGTTGTCGGTTTAATGCGCCGGTTCTCGTAATGCAAAAACGCATCACCATCTTTGATACCGTCCGCGGGTTTACGATGATTTCTATGGCAGGTTTTCACGCTTGCTACGATCTCGCCTACCTGTACGGCTGGGATATGTCCTGGTTTACCCAGTCAGTCTTTCAAGACATCTGGCGCGCCAGCATCAGCTGGGTATTTTTGTTTATCGCGGGTTGGATGTGTACCCTTTCGCGCAACAATATCAAACGTGCCGCCAAATACGCCTTAGCAGCACTCGTCGTCTGGTTGGCAACAACACTTGTCTCAGTCGACGATTCGGTTAATTTTGGCATCATCTACTGCATGGCCGCATGTACCGGCATCGTGGCGTTGACCGATCCCGTCCTTAAGAAGATATCGGCGAGATGGGGCATGCCCCTATGCCTTGTGTTGTTCGCCTTCACCTGGAGCATCCCCAAAACGACCTACCCTGTCCCCTACCTTGCGTGGCTGGGATTTCCGAGCCCTGGGTTTGTCTCGGGTGATTACTACCCCATCATCCCGTTTATCTTTATGTATCTTGCAGGATACTTCGCCGCACACATAGCGCAGGGAATCGATAAGACCGTCCCTAGCTGGGCCTACGCCAACCCCCTGCCGGCGCTCGCCAGCCTTGGACGCCATGCACTCCCCTTTTATCTACTGCATCAGCCCATCATTCTGGGCATTTTGGAGCTCATCTACTCGGTACGATAACGCTCAAGCCGCGGTGCAATACGAGCCGGCAACTTCGCCACAATGCGAACGCCATCCTCAAGATATTCCTCGTGCAAAAGGGTTCCCTGCTCATGTACGAGTGTGATGAGCGCACCTTCATGATATGGAATGTCGGCTGAAAGCAGTACATCGGTGGCAGCTGCCTCACGAGCAATTCGATCGACGAGATCGTCGAGCCCCTCGCCCGTTTGGGCCGAGAACAGAACGGCTTCCGGATAGCGACGACGGAAACTCAATCGATCAACGCTATCGAGAAGATCGATTTTATTGAATACGGTCAGCGTTAAACGCTCTCCGGCGCCGATCTCATCAAGCACGCGGTCGACAGCCTCCAGCTGCCGCTCATAGTCCTCGTCAGACGCATCTACGACTTTGAGAATTAGATCGGCACCCAACACCTCGGACAGCGTCGATTTAAAGGCATCGACCAGACCGTGCGGCAGCTTTTGAATAAAGCCGACGGTATCGGTAATCGTCATGCCGCGACCGCCGGGCAGGCGATACGAACGCGTCGTAGGGTCGAGCGTAGCAAACAGCTTGTCCTGCGAAAGTACCGTTGAGCCGGTCAGACGATTGAGCAACGTCGATTTACCGGCATTGGTATAACCGGCTAACGCGACGCGAAACGCCGGTGACTCAATGCGGCTCTTGGATTGAACATCGCGGCGCTGTTCAACCTGCTTGAGCTCACGACGAAGCGCAGCGATCTTATTACGAATGAGGCGACGGTCGACCTCGAGCTGACTTTCGCCCTGACCAAAACGTGAGCCGATGCCGCCGCGCGTCTGCTCCTTGGCGAGATGGCTCCACATGCCACGCAGGCGAGGCAACAAATATTGAAGCTGTGCCAGCTGTACCTGCAGGCGTCCCTCACGCGTCTGAGCATGCAGGCCAAAGATATCCAGGATCAGTGCTGTACGATCGATAATCTTTACCGGCTCACCCACGGCTTTCTCCAAATAGGATTGCTGCGAGGGGGTCAGGTCGTCGTCAAAAATAACGACATCGGCATTCATGCGATGCACCAGGCCGCACAGCTCTTCAACCTTACCGGAACCGATAAACGATTTAGGATACGGCTTTACCAAACGCTGCGACAAGCGTGCCACGCACTGGGCACCAGCTGTGTAGGCAAGACGCTCCAGCTCATCAAGCGAGCGATCGAGCGGCCATGCATTGTCGCGCCACTCAACACCAACTAAAATGGCACGCTCGGGCTCGGGTGCCGTGGGAACAAGGGGGAAACGGGCCATTAGGCAGCCTCAATACGATGCAGGATATCCTCAACGACCTCATCGATCGTACATTCATCCATATCAAACCACACGATACGGTCATCGCGCTTAAACCACGAAAGCTGACGCTTGGCATAACGACGCGAACGCATCTTAATGAGTTCGCGAGCCTCATCCATGCTCATCACGCCATTGAAAGCATCGCTGATCTCTTTATAACCAATTGCCTGCATCGACGTCAGGGCATCTCCCAGCCCCTCGTCCATAAGACCGCGGACCTCATCGACAAGACCCTGCTCAAACATCAGATCGACGCGCAGATTAATGCGCTCGTAGAGCACCTCGCGATTACGCGTCAGACCAAACCATAGGGCATGATAATGCTCGCGCGGAACACTAAACTGACTTTTTTGCTGTGCATAGGAGATGCCATCATCATGCATCTCGAGCGCACGAATCACACGGCGCACGTTATGGGGATGAATAACAGCAGCCGATTCTGGATCGCGCTCGGCAAGCAGGGCATGCAGTTCTTCCTCGCCAATACGCTCGGCAAGCTCCTGATAGCCCGCACGGCGATCGTCCTCAAGTTCACCCGAGGGAAAGTCCATCTCATCGAGGGCTGCCTTGAGATATAGCCCCGTACCTCCGCAAAAAACCGGCAGGCAACCCGAACCAAGGAGACGTTCAACATGCGCGCGAGCGTCAGCCTGATAAAGCGCAGCAGAATATGCCACACCCGGCTCTACAATATCGACGAGACGCAGCGGCGCCGTGCACTCATCGGGTGCCATCTTTGCGGTACCGATGTCCATGCCGCGATAGATTTGCATCGCATCGCACGACAGCACTTCGGACGAAAGACGAGCTGCCAAACGGTCGGCAACATCACTCTTACCAACCGCCGTCGGACCGACGATCGCAACGGCGGAAAGACCTGCCCCGGGAGAAACCATTAGCGCGGCTCGCCCACAACGGAGCCGGACAAATACCAGGTCTTGGCAACGTCAACGTCAACATCAACGATCTTGCCAACAAGCTGATCGATGCTGTAACCCTCAGGGATAGGCGCATGCACGGTCTGATTCTTGGGACTCTTGCCCAGCAGGACCGCATCGTTCTTTTTACTCGTTCCCTCAATGAGCGCGGGAACCACAGTATGAAGCTCGCCCTGGTTATACTCGTGTGCCGTGGTCTCGATAACCTTAACCAGGCGATTGAAACGCTCGAGAATAACCTCATGCGGCGTAGGATCGTCAATCTCGGCGGCCGGGGTACCGGCACGCTTGGAATAGATGAAGGTATAGGCCTGAGCATAGCGGACCGTCTCGGCAAGCGAGAGCGTCTGCTCAAAGTCTTCTTCAGTCTCGCCCGGGAAGCCAACGATAATGTCGGTCGAGAGCGCGATATCGGGCATGCGGTTGCGAATGCGATCGACAAGGCCCAGATAGTCCTCGCGTGTATAACGGCGATTCATCTCTTTGAGGATCCGCGTCGAACCGGACTGGACGGCCAAGTGCAGCTGCGGCATAACGGCAGGCGTCTCGGCCATGGCGTCGATGGTCTCGGGCAACAGGTCCTTGGGATGCGAAGACGTAAAGAAGATGCGCTCCACGCCCGTATCGCCCACGGCACGCAGCAGATCGGCAAAACGCGGCTTGCCAAACAGATCGCGACCATATGAGTTAACGTTTTGGCCCAGCAGCGTAATCTCACGCACGCCCTGGCGCACCAAACCGGTCACCTCGTCGACAATCTCCTCGAAGGGGCGGCTCTTTTCGCGACCGCGCACGTACGGCACGATACAATAGGTGCAGAAATTATTGCAGCCCGTCATGATGGGCACCCAGGCGTGATACTGGGTCTCGCGATGCCACGGCATGCTCATGGCGTCCGTATCCTCATGCTCATTGGTGCGGATATGACGCTTACCATCAAGGAACGCCTCGGCAATAAGCTCGGCCACATGCGCGATGGAATGCGTGCCAAAGATGACATTGACGTTATCGACGTTGGTGAGCAGGCCCTCGCCATCGCGCTGCGCGATGCAACCGCCAACGGCAACCACGCGCTTGCCCGAAGGCGAAGGCGGCAGGCTTTTGCAGGAATTGCACTGACCGTACAGGCGAGTATCGGCGGCCTCGCGCACACAGCACGTCATGAAGACAACGATATCGGCATGCGCGGGATCGAGCGCCATGAGGCAGCCATACGAATCAAGCAGACCGCTCACACGCTCGGAATCGTGCTGATTCATCTGGCAGCCAAAGGTGCGGATAAAGTAGGTTTTACCGGCAAGAATATCGCGTACGGAACGCTGGTCCATGTGCATAAGTCCTAACGATGGGGAGCGAAACAAAGCAAGCAGAAGCTATGCCACAGGCTTAACATCATCCATGACGACGTTATCCATAGCAGCTCGATTGATCTGGTGAACGTAGATAGAAAGGCGGATGGCCGTGCGCGACTCCCCGTTAATGAGGATGTCGGAGAACACGGGCGCGCAGGAAATATCAAAACCAGTTGGAATCAAAAAACCGCGCGCGATAGCAACGGCCTTAATGGCCTGGTTGACGGCACCGGCGCCGACACACTGGATGTTGACGGGTACACCATCCTTGACCATGCCGGCGATGGCGCCGGCAACGGACGCGGGCGATGATTTGCTTGATACCTTCAGGCAATCCATGAAGAAACTCCTGCATTTAAAAGTACGTTTTAACTGCAATAACTGTATCGTACCGAGTGGACTCGGTAAAGGCACTATTCCTCTTTGGCAAGATCAAAGGTCACGGTGATTCGATCACGCGAAACACGAATCTTTGGGTCACCGCAAAGGTTGAGATAGTACCGGGCAGCAAGGTCATTAAAGTCGCGCTCCACAGCACGCGAAAACTGTGCCATGTCATCCTTGGCAATACGTAGCCCGCGACGATCCTTCGCGAGATCGACAGGAGCCGGCGCATGCGAGGACGAATCACGCTCGCGCAGCAGACGCGCGGTCACACCGCGAACGGGCTTAATCTGCCCAGCCAAAATGCGATGGGCCGTGCGCTCGGACATCTCAAGACCCAAACCCGAACAGATACGGATAAAGTCCTCGGCATCAGAAGCAAGGCCTAAACGATCGACAACCGGAAGCTCGCTCTCGTCATCAATGAACAGGAGACGAGACGTATCAAGCCGGCTTGACGCCTGAGCATAAAGGGTCGCGGCAATCTCAGACGGAGAACCAAGATAGACATCGCAACCACGCAACTCCTCGAGCGCAAACTCACAAGCAGCGCGAATAATATTATGCGGACCGCGAGCACAGACATAACGTCCGTCCTCATCCTTGACGGCCTGGGGCCAGCTGGACTGATCGGCACGCTCGCTGAGGCGGTCGGCCGCGACGCTCACCTTAAAGGCTGAACCAAGATCGACACCGGACGTGACCACACGGGCCTCGTCGGTGTTCTGCTTGATCGAAAACAATGCCATGCCACGACCGTGAACGCCCCAACGGTCCATCTTCATGCTCTCGAGCTTGGAGGTAACGCGGGCATCGAAGATTCGCTCTTGCATATCCTGCGGAACGCCCGAACCGTTATCCAGAAAGACAAGCGTGCGGACGCCGTCTTCCTTGGTCGTGGCGAGATAGACCTTGTCGGCGCCGGCATCGCGAGCATTACGGAGCATTTCGATGACGATATCCTCGACATGCTGAATGTCGTGCTTTGCCTGGCGCCGCTCGGCCTCCGAAACGCGGAGGCGGACATACCCCTCGCCAAGGTTCTCCTCGACGCGAAGGTTGCCCTCCCCCGACATCGACGCGATAAATGAGATGAGCTCGTTCGCGTCGCTCATGTTATTTAGCGATATCGACAGCGCGGCTCTCGCGAATCACGACGACGCGCACCTGACCGGGATACTCCATCTCTTCCTCGATCTGGTGGGCGATATCGTGAGCCAGGACCGTGGACTGGGCATCGGAGATCTTGTCCGGCTGAACCATGACGTGGACCTCGCGACCAGCCTGCATGGCATAGGTACGCTCGACGCCGTCATGGGAGTTGGCGATCTCCTCGAGCTTCTCAAGACGCTTGATGTAGTTCTCGGCAGACTCGCGACGGGCACCGGGGCGAGAGGCAGAGACAGCATCGGCGGCCTGTACCAGGACATCGAGCACCGTGTTGGGGTCGACATCGGCATGGTGAGCCTCGATAGCGTGGACGATAACGGGCTTCTCGCCATAACGGCGGGCCAGCTCGGCGCCGATGACGGCATGCGGGCCCTCGACGTCATGGTCGATTGCCTTGCCCAGGTCATGCAGCAGGCCGGCGCGCTTGGCAGTCACAACGTCCAGACCAAGCTCGGAAGCCATCACGCCGCACAGATCAGAGACCTCGAGGGAGTGCTGAAGCACGTTCTGACCAAACGAGGTACGGTAGCGCAGGGCACCAAGGGTCTTAACGATCTCGGGGTGCAGGTCGTGGATGCCGGTATCGAAGGCAGCCTGCTCGCCAGCCTCGCGCACGCGCTGCTGAACCAGGTCGGCGGCCTTGTGATACATCTCCTCGATACGGGCAGGGTGAATGCGGCCGTCGGCGATGAGGTTCTCGAGGGCGACACGGGCGGTCTCACGACGGACCGGGTCGAAGCTCGAAAGAACGACGGTCTCGGGCGTGTCGTCGATCACGAGGTTGACGCCGGAAACCTGCTCGAAGGTCCGGATGTTGCGACCCTCGCGACCGATGATACGGCCCTTGAGGTCATCAGAGGGAATGTGCACGGAGGTAACGGTGACCTCGGCAGTGTGATCGGCAGCGCAGCGCTGAATCGCCAGAGACAGAATCTCCTGGGCGGTCTTGTGGCACTCGGCGCGAACCTGCTGCTCGGACTCGCGAATGATCGTGGCGGCCTCGTGGGTGACCTCGCCGCGAACCTTATCAAGGAGCTCCTTGTGCGCGTCCTCGCGGGTAAGGTCGGCGATTCGCTCGAGCTCGGAGGTCTGCTTTGCGCAGAGCTCCTCGAGCTCACGGGAGCGCTTCTCGACCTGACCGGCCTGGCTGGACAGCTGATGCTCGCGCTTGTCGAGAGCGTCGTTGCGGCGATCGAGGGATTCCTCGCGCTGCATCACGCGGTTCTCGAGCGTACGAATCTCGTTCTTACGCTGCTTGTCCTCGGCCTCAGCGGCCTGCTTGTTCTTGATGATCTCCTCTTTAGCCTCGAGCAGAGCCTCTTTTTTGAGGGTCTCGGCCTGACGCTTAGCATCACCGATCAGGGACTCAGCCTGTGCGTGTGCCGACTGAATCTTTTCGTCGGCCTCGTGAAGACTACCCTGCTTGGCGGTGCGCATGTAGGCAATGGCGGCGATGGCACCCAAAACGATGCCAACGAGCGCTGCGATGATAGGCATGCTCACTCCTTTTTATGGATTCGTTACACAACAAAGCGAACCGTCCTTACGAACGGCTCGCGACATTTGAGTAATATGGGCGCAGCTTATGCGGGTCGGATACAGATAAACATATAAACAAACTCATCACAGATGAGCACATATCACAAAGCAAATGACAGTGTTTATCGTACGTTGAACCACAACAACTGTCAAATAAATGGCCCCAGCACGGCGGCTAAAACGCGGTGAACGGCAGGGCCACAAAACGCATACGCCTAAACCGCACATTCCTCGCGTTCGGCATTAAGACGTGCCTTAACGGCATCGGCGGCGATGTGATACGAGAAGCCCTTGCCCATCAAAAACCGAACCAGTTTTTCGAATCCGCGCGTCTCTGGAACACGCCGCTTGGCGAGCAGGGCTGACGCACGCGCCAAATCGTCTTCGACGGCAAAATAATCCTCGGGATAACCGGGAATGTCATCGAGCACGACATGACGGCGCTTGAGCTCGGTCTCGATTTTACGCTGCCCCCAACCGCGCCGCTTGCGTTCCTCGATAAAGTACGAGCAAAAGCGGTTCTCGTCTAAAAAGCGATACTCGGTGGCGCGCTCGACGGCGAAATCAATCGCGGACTGTTGAAAGCCGTAGCGAGCCAGCTTGTCACGGACCTCACCCGTCGCATGGTCGCGGCGCGATAACATCTCGGTCACCATGGTAAGCGCACATTTACGCTCGATGAGCTGCACCGCATCACGAAAGTTATCCCAATCACAGGGAAGATCGGGGCGGTTTTTGACATACAGCCGCGCGACCCGCACGGGGATCCAAATGGACCGCTCAAAACCGCCCTCAAGCCCACAATCGATATGTGCGCAAGGCTTTTTGGACGCATAGCCGCTCGAGAACGAGGAGGCCGCCTTCTTATCGGGAAAGACGACCGTGGCCTCGGTCACCGTATACGACATGAGCGGAACCGCTACTCGTCGTCATCATCGAGCATGGCGGAACCATCGATGGCGTAAAGCTCGTCAAACTCCTCAGGCGCAGGCTGATCGGTCAGCTCGACCTCGGACGGAGCATCGTCATCAAACTCAAGCCCGCAGGCAAGGCGGACCTTATGCTCAATCTCGTCGGCGCAATCGGGGTGTTCGCGCAGGAACGCCTTGGCGGCCTCGCGACCGTTGCCGAGCTTGTCCTCGCCATAGGCAAACCAGGAGCCCATCTTCTTGCAGATGCCGCACTCGACAGCCATGTCCAGAATCGAGCCCTCCTTAGAGATGCCCGTACCGTACATGATGTCAAACTCAGCAGAACGGAACGGAGCTGCCACCTTGTTCTTAACGACCTTGGCGCGCACGCGGTTACCGATAACCTCATCCTTAAGCTTAATGCTGTCGATGCGGCGAATGTCGATACGCACCGAAGAGAAAAACTTAAGAGCGCGGCCGCCCGTCGTGGTCTCGGGGTTGCCGAACATGACGCCGATCTTCTCACGCAGTTGGTTAATGAAGATGCACGTCGTGTTGGACTTGGACAGCGAGCCGGCAAGCTTGCGGAGCGCCTGGCTCATCAGGCGAGCTTGCAAGCCGACCGTGGTATCGCCGATCTCTCCCTCGATCTCGGCACGCGGGGTCAGCGCGGCGACGGAGTCGACGACGATGGCATCGATGGCGCCGGAACGCACGAGCATGTCAACAATCTCGAGCGCCTGCTCACCCGTATCAGGCTGGGAAATCAGTACCTCGTCGATATCCACGCCAATGCGCGCGGCATACGTGGGATCGAGCGCGTGCTCGGCATCGATAAATGCCACCACGCCACCCATTGCCTGGGCCTCGGCCAGGATCTCGAGCGAAAGCGTCGTCTTACCGGAGGACTCAGGACCGTAAATCTCGACGATACGGCCGCGCGGCACACCGCCGATACCGAGAGCGGCATCGAGTGCCAGAGCGCCCGTGGGGATGGCCTCGACCTCAAGCTCGGGGCCGCCGTCACCATACCTCATGATGGAGCCTTGACCGAACTTCTTCTCGATCTCGGCCTTGGTGGTGGCGATCATCTCTTCGCGCTCTTTACCCGTCGTGGGTGCATGAACGGTACGTACGGGACCTGAATTCTTGGCCATGAATAGCCCTCCTCTTAACAACCTGCATCGATAATAAACGAACGGCTGTTCGTGGTCAACCGTTCAGGCCAATCATATGCAGGCAGTCTTTCCAAAACCCAACCAAACGCCGACCAAATACTGACCAAATGCTTGACCACATAGGGCCAAATATAAGCAAGGAAGGCGAAAATAAACCTATGACCAGCAAAAACGCTGAATTTGTCAGAGGTCCCTATCTCCACAATTAAGGGGCCCTAAGGCCCCTTAAAACACGTCTATTCCATAGAGTTGAGCACAAGGGCAATGCGTCCCAATGCCTCCGCGACCGCATGGGCACGAACACACGAACGGTCGCCCTCATAGTGGCAGCGCACAGAGTCCACGACCGGCACTTCCCCATCAGCCGCGCGATACGCCCAGCCAATATAGAAAGTGCCAGCCGGATCGTCCTCGGTGCCGCCGCCGGGGCCGGCATAACCCGTTGCGCTCACTGCAATATCGCTCTGATACAGCTCCAGCGAACCCGCCGCCATCTCGTGCGCGGTCTGATGCGACACCGCGGTATAGCGGTCGAGCGTCTCCTGCTCAACACCCAAAACGCGATGCTTAATCTCATCGCAGTAGGTCACCGCACCGCCACGCAGCACCGCCGAGGCGCCCGGGATATCGGCAATCGTCGAGGCGATCATACCTGCTGTCAGCGACTCAGCCGTCGAAACCGTCACGCCCCGAGCGCTCGCGCGCTCGACAATATCGCGCGCCAGCTCCTCGTTATGTGCGGAAATCTGCTCAAAAGAGTCCGCCATACCCACCAGGACCTAGACCGAAAAGACGATCTTGCGGCAGTTCCAGAAGTACTGAGCGCCCGAGATAACGGTCAGGACAACGGCAACGGCGTACAGGAAGCGCGACACCGAGTAGATGCCGAGCGTCAGCGCCAGCGGGCCAAGGTGCAAGCCGGCCATCGCAAAGACGCACAGGTAACCGCAGATGGAGACCATCGTGGTCGCCGTCTTGTACTTGCCAAGCTTATCGGCGGCAACGACCACGCCGGCGGCACTCGCAACCATGCGCAGGGCGCTTACCAACAGCTCGCGGAACAAGATGATGAACACGGACCAAACCGACACGGCGCCAAAGTCCAGGAACAGCAGCAAGGCCGAGAACACGAGTAGCTTGTCGGCGATGGGGTCCAAGAATTTACCGAAGTCGGTAATCTCGTTGCGCGAGCGCGCCAGATAGCCGTCAACTTTATCGGTGCACGACAGGATGACGTACAGAATGAAGGCTGCGGCGGCGAGCGGGCCGTCGAAGGTGCTCCAATCCGTACCGGCAACGCTCATGTGAGACAGCGCCGACACGATCATGAACACCGGGATAAAGACGATGCGCACACACGTCACGATATTGGCGGGCGTCCAGACACTCGTCAGTTCCTTATTGCTCTCGTTAGCCACAACGCGCTCCTACTCCACAACATGACCGATAAGCTCATAGCAGAAGCTATCGGTAAACTCGACCGTCAGAATATCGCCCACGGATGCCTCGCTAGCGTCCAGATGCACCGCGCCATCGGAATCGGGCGCCTGGAACCAGGCATGTCCGATCAGCTCGGCGCCGTCCTCGGTCTCTTCGATACCGTCGACAATCACCTGGGCGCGCTCGCCCACATGTGCGGCAGTTGCAGCAAAACCGAGCGACTCGGCCAGGTCCATGGCCTCCTGGGCGCGCTCGAGCTTGACCTCTTCGTCGACCTGGCCCTCCATCTTGGCGGCCAGGCTGCCCTCCTCCTGCGAGTAGGCAAAGACGCTCGTGTAGTCAAAGCCGACGGTGTCCATAAAGTCGATAAGGTCGCGGAACTCGTCGTCGGTCTCGGTCGGGAAGCCGACCATGGCCGTGGAACGGATCACGATGCCGGGGATGCGCTCACGCAGATCGCGGAATAGGTCCTCGAGCTCCTGGCGCGAACCGGAGCGACGCATGGCCTTAAGGATGCGTGCGTCGCAGTGCTGCACGGGGATATCGATATAGGGCAGCACCTCGGGCGTATCACGAATCGTCTCGATAAGCTCGTCAGTCATGCCCTCGGGCTGCAGGTAGAGAACGCGGACCCAGACGTTCTGCGGACGCACGGCCTCGGAGACGGCGCGCAGCAGCTGTGCCAGATTGCGCGGCGAGCCCTCGGCGACGTCATCATCCGCAAAGTCAGTGCCCCAGATGCCCGTGTCCTGGCCGATCAGCACGATCTCTCGCACGCCACCGGCAACCAAGTCGCGCACCTCGGAAATAATGCTCTCGGCATTGCGCGAGTGATAGCGGCCGCGGATGTAGGGAATCATGCAGAAGCTGCAGAAGCGGTTGCAGCCATCGGAAATCTTGACGTAGGCGACAGCGCCCTCGACGGTGCGCTTGACCTGCGGAATATAGGCGGCAATCTCGCGCTCGACGCCCAGCACGCCATCGATGACCGCCACGATGCCATCCTCCTCGTCGGCCTTCACAAAGGCAGCGACCTCGGGCAGCTCATCGGGCAGGTCGTCGCCATAGCGCGACGGCACACAGCCGCACATGACGATGGGGCAAGAACGAACGCCGTCCTGAACCTCGTTGGCGAGCTCGAGGGTGGTCTCGATGCTCTCGGACGTTGCGGAAGCGAGGAACGAGCACGTATTGACGATGGCGATATCGGCATCCTGCGGGTCGAATACCTCCTCGTAGCCTGCGGCGGTCAAAAGAGAACGCATGCGGTCGGTGTCAACCTCGTTCTTAGCACACCCGAGGGTGATGTAGAGCACGGAGCCCAACGGTGTATCCATGTTGGAGAGCAGTCCTTTCGAATGATATTAGCGGTAGTTGGTGAACTGCAGCGGCTGGCCGTAGTCCTGGTCGCGCAGGAACTGGATAACGGTCTGCAACGCGTCCTTCGAAGCAGAGGAAACACGCAGCTTGTCGGCCTCGATGGTCACCTTGACCTTGAGCTTTTGGTCCTTGATGTCCTTATTGATCTTCTTGGCGGTCGCCTGGTCGATACCCTCGACGATATGGCCGAGCACGCGCACGGTGCCGCCCGATGCCGCCTGCGGAGCATCCCACGAGACAGCCTTGAGGTCGATGCCGCGCTTGATGAGCTTGGAGCTCAGGACATCGATGATCTGCTTGGAGACAAAGTCGGCCGGGGCGTTGATCGTAAAGAGTTTGTCGCCCTTCGAAAGCTCGATCGTGGCGCCGGAATCCTTCAGGTCATAGCGCTGGGAAATCTCGCGCGTGGTCTGCTGGAAGGCGTTGTCGACCTCTTGCATGTTGACCTCGGACACGACGTCGAAGCTGGAATCTTTAGCCATGATGTTTCCTTTCGCGTACGAGCGGCTTAGTAGCTATCGTACGAATAGTCGGTAGAATCGGTGGGCGTCTGGCCGTCAGTTGCGGTATCGGCGCCATCCGTGGACTGGGCATCGGTGCCGTCGGTGGTGTCGGTACCATCGGTGGTGTCGGCACCATCAGAACTTTCACCATTCTCGGAATCAGTCGTCTCCTTCTTGGGAACGGTGATCGTCACACGCGCTACGCCCGAGGTCTTGGTATCGTAACGGACCTTTTCGCCGTTCTTGGTAACGGTGACATCGGAAGGCTTGGACGTGGTGATCTCGATCGAGGACTCGGGCGTGTACTCCTGCTCAAAGGGGCCAGTCGCCTGGGCACCATAGACCGACTTACCGTCGACCTTGACCTCAATCCAGGCGGTCTTTCCCTTGGCAACGGAGACCTTGACCTTCGTTACCTCGTTCTCTTCCTTTTTAGCCGTCGTCTTGGTGGCATCCGAATCGGTCGACTCATCCGTCGCCTCATCGGTGTCTTCGTCCTCGTCGACCGTTTCGGTCTTCTTAGAAGACTTCTTGGTCGTCGTCTTGGTAGCAGTGGGCGTCTCGGGCGTGGTCTCGGGCGTCGAAGATGCGCAGCCGCGCAGAAGTACCACGATGAGCACGATCAGCAGCAACGCCACGGCACCGATACCGGCGTAGACGATACGCGGATCGAGCCCGTTGTATTGAGGAGCACGGGAACCGCCGCGTCCACGACTGGAACTGCTGCGGCCGCCTCCCTGAGGTATACGACCACGATTGCTATCGGAACGGCCGCGATAGCCACCCTGGCCCTGAAGGCTGCGCTGACCCGAGCGGGGCGCAAGTTCACCGCGGCCTTGATAGCCACGCTGGCCCGCACGCGGAGCCGAAGAGCGCTGGCCATACGGCTGTGGTTGAGAGCGAAGACGCGGCGTCACCTGCGTGGTATCGGCGTCCGCATAGCCACTGCGAGAGCGTCCGGTGGAGATACCACGGTGACCGCGATCGGAATAGCCGCCGTCGCCGTAGCCGGCGCGAGGGTCACGCGCCACGCCGCGGGCAGCGGGAAGTGCACGATCGTCAGGCATAGGCGTACTGCGGAAACGATCGCGCTGAGAACGGATTTCCTCACTGGACCCCGTCTCGGTAATATAGCCAGCCTGCTGCGGACGCTGACCATAACGCGTTGAGCGACCACCCTGAACCATCAAGAAGCGCCCATTATCCACCGAGGAACGCGAATTGACATAGCCGGCGGCGTCCTGAAAACGACCGCCCTGCTGCGACGTCTCGCGCTCGTATGCCATCAGCTCGTCAAAGTAGGCATTGACGACCTCGCGTGGATTGAGGCCCAAAAAGCGAGCATAGCTCGAAATCATGCCCTGCGCATAGCCGCGCGGCGGCATCGAAGCAAAGTTACCGGTCTCGAAAAACTCGATGATCTGCGGCCTGATTTTGATGGTGTTGGCGACCTGCTGAATGGAAAGGCCCATTCGGCGACGCTGCTCGAGCAGCATGTCACCAAAGCGTGCAGCCATCAGAATCCTCCAAACTCACGATCTTCACGTGCCATCTCGGCGTCGACAGATTCCAGCGCGGCAAGCCCCTCCTCGTCCAACAGGACCTCGCGCGGCTTGGAACCGTCGGGCGGGCCGACGACACCCTTTTCTTCCAGCATGTCCATAATACGCCCGGCACGCGCATAGCCAACCTTCAGACGACGTTGCAGGCCAGATGTGGAGCCAAGCTGCGATTCCACCACAATATGGGCGGCTTCCCAAATGAGCGGATCATCGTCTTGCGGCTCGGCGACTCCGGTGCGGACAATGCCGCCACCCGCCATGGACATGGAAGCGGGCGCCACGGCCGACAGGATCTCCTCATGGTAGTCGGGCTCGCTCTGCGACTTGACGAACTCGACAATCTCGTTGATTTCGTCGTCCGAGACAAAGCAGCCCTGGATACGACGAGGCTTGCCCCAATCAACCTTAGAGAACAGCATATCGCCCAGACCAGTGAGCTTTTCGGCGCCCATCTGGTCGATGATGACGCGCGAGTCGATGCCCGTAGCGACGTTAAAGGCAATACGGTTGGTGATGTTGGCCTTGATGAGGCCCGTCACCACGTTGGAGCTGGGGCGCTGCGTGGCCACGATAAGATGAATACCGGCGGCACGGCCCAGCTGTGCAATACGCACGATCGAGGCCTCGACATCCTTACCGGCGACCATCATCAGGTCAGAGAGCTCATCAATGATGATGACCAGGTAGGGCATCTTTTGCGGCGGGTTGTCGTAATGCTCAAACTCGCCGGCGGCCTGCTTTTCGTTGTAGGTCGAGATCTTACGCACGTTGAGACGCTCGAAGACCTTCAGGCGACGCTCCATCTCGGACACGGCCCATTGCAGAGCGCTCGCGGCCTGCTTAGGCTCGGTCACCACGGGCACATAGAGATGCGGCAGACCGTTATAGCCCGCAAGCTCGACGCGCTTGGGGTCGACCATAATCAGGCGAACGTCCTCGGGAAGGGCGCGCATGAGCAAGGTCGTGATGATGGAATTGATCATCACCGACTTACCAGAACCGGTCGTACCGGCGATCAACAGGTGAGGCATCTTGGCGAGGTCGGCGACGACCGGCGTGCCCTCGGCGTCACGGCCGATAGCGAGCTCGAGCGGACCGCCCTTCACATAGGGCAGCACGTCGCCCAGATTGACGTTCTGGCGCTTGCGGTTGGGAATCTCGATGCCCACGAGCGAGGTGCCGGGGATCGGGGCAAAGATACGCACCGACTGGGCAGCGAGCGAAAGCGCAATATCGTCCTCGAGGCTCGAAATCTTGCTCACGCGCTCGCCCTCGCCAGGTTGCAGCTTAAAGGTCGTCACCGTGGGGCCGGCGATCCAGCCGACCACGCGGGCACTGCGGCCAAACTCAAGCAAGGTGGATTGCAGTGACTCAGCGGTCTGCTCCAGCTCCTTATCTGAAGACGCGGCGGAAGCCGACTGCGGGTTGGCATGCAGGATTTCGAGCGGCGGAAGCTTGAGGCCGTCCTCTTCTTCGCCCTCGTTATCTGCGCCGCCGTCCGCTCCCCCATCACGAGCCGCAGCCGATTCGACAGCACTCGTGGCAAGCGCATCGGCAACCTTGGGATGCTTCAGGAAGTCGGGAATCTGAGGTGCGGCCGAGACGGGATTCACGGCAAACGGCGGCTCGGACTCGTCGATCTTATCGGAGTCGTCTTCCATCGAAAGCTGGCCGGTTACCTGGTCGCGCTTTGCATGGCGACGCGGCAGCAAAGTTGTCTTTGCGGTCTCAATCGGAGCCTCGTCGTCCTCGTCATCGCCCTCGGTAAGCTCAATCTCGCTATCGGACCAAGACGGGTCGGGCTCACTCGTATTGAGCTTAGGCGCAGCCTTGCCCTTCTTGGCATGGCGGCGCGGCAGCAGCGTGGTCTTGGCCCGCTCGGCCTCCACAGCCTCGGATACGTCGACAAACGGGTCATCGTCCTCGTCGTCATCCAAAACCGGGTCGACATCGCCACCCATGACCGTGGTCACCGCGGCGTCAGTCCCCTTCTGGCGCAGAATGCTAAGGTGCGGACGGGCGACGCCGGGAACCGACAGGGCCTCTTCATCGCCCCACGGGCTCGCATTGACATCGGCACGTCGACGCTCGGCAAAATCTGCCGCACGATCGCGGGCAGAGCGCAGCACGCCGCCCACCGAAAAGCCGATAATGACCAAACCAACGACGACAAGCCCCAGCAAAACAACCATGGCGATAGGTTTACCCAGGGCGTTTTGCAAGGCACTTGCGATAAAGGCGCCAATGTAGCCACCCGACACGGAAAGGTTCTGCGGCGTAAACATAAGGTCGCACGAATCGCTCGTGCCCGGCACCATCAGCGAAAGAATGGAGACGACAGCGATAAAGACCACGGCGCCGCCCGCAACAGAGCGCACGTTGAGCGGCGAGTCCTCACCCAAAAAGAGCGTGGCGGCAAACAGCAAGATGACGATCGGCAGCACGTAGGCGCCCAGGCCAAAACCCAGGTGATAGAACCCGGCAACAGCAGCCGTCACGGGCGCAGTTGCCGGTGAGATAACGGCAATGAAGGACGCGATCGCCAAAACGGCAATGACCACGCCGGCGATATCGCGATTGGCCGAAGGCTCGACCAAGGGCTCAAAATCGTCGAAGTCTGCCTCATGGCCCTTATTGGCACGCAGATGGGAACCGGCACCCTTAGCAGATGCCGGTTGGTTGTTGGCTTTATTGCCTTTGGCGTTTTGTGCAGATCCGCGCGCCAAACTAAACCTCCATGACGACCGGGATGATCATCGGACGGGTACGCGTACGGCTCCAAATGAAGTTGGAGAGCGAATCGCGCACGGCCTTGCGAATGGCATCGGAGCCGCTGCTGGTAAAGCTGAACTTGCCCTTCTCGATCGTCTTCATAATGGATGCGGAGGCATCCTCGGAGAACTGGTCGTCGATGGCAAACGAGACGCCGCGACCCGAGAACTCGATAGCCTCGATCTTCTTGTGCTTGAGCGAGACGATAGCAACGGCCGTGACCATACCGTCATTGGCGAGCTTCTGGCGATCGCGCAGGACGATGGGGTCGGTATCGCCGATACGCAGGCCGTCGACGTAGACGACGCCGGACTCGACGGGCGTACCACGCTTGACGATACCGCCGCGCATCTCGAGCGTGTCACCGTTATCGAGGATAAAGATATGATCGTCCTTGAGACCCATCTTACGGGCCAGCTGGGCATGGGCGCGCAGATGCACGGCCTCACCGTGAACCGGCATAAAGTACGTGGGCTTGGCCATGGCCATCAGGAGCTTGAGCTCCTCCTGGCTGCCGTGGCCCGAGACATGGACGAGAGCGCGGTTCTTATCCCACACGTCGCAGCCGAGCTTGGCCAGGCTGTTGACGACCTGCTGGACGGCCTTCTCGTTGCCAGGAACGGGAGTTGCCGAGAGGATAACGGTATCGCCCTCGTGGATGGAGAGCGTCTTGTGCTCGCCATTGGCCATGCGGGACAGGGCCGACAGCGGCTCGCCCTGCGAACCAGTGCACATGACGACGATCTTGTCGTCAGGCAGGTTATCGATATCGAAGGCATCGATAATATCGGCATCGTCGATGTTGAGGTAGCCCAGCTCGCGCGCGACGCGGGTGTTGGTGAGCATGGAACGACCGGTCACAACGACCTTACGGCCGCACTTGCGGGCGGCATCGCAGATCTGCTGCAGGCGATGAATGTGGCTCGAGAACGACGCGACGAACACGCGACCCGGGGCATTCTTGATGGCGTGCAGCAGGTTGGGACCAACCTCGGCCTCGGACTTGGTAAAGCCGGGAACCGTGGCATTGGTGGAGTCGGAAAGCAGCAGGTCGATGCCCTGCTTGGCAAAGCGGCTGATAGCGGCATAGTCGGGCGTGACGCCGTCGATGGGCGTCTGGTCGAGCTTAAAGTCGCCGGTGTGCATAACGGTGCCTTGATTGGTGCGGATGAACACGCCCAGAGCGCCCGGGATGGAGTGCGTCATCGAGAAAAAGTCGAGCGAGATGCCGCCGAGGTTGACATGGCTGCCGCCCTTGACCTCGCGGAACTTGGGCGCGCGGATGCGGAACTCGGAGAGCTTGCCCTCGATAAAACCGAGCGTCAACTTGCTCGAGAAGATGGGCACCTTGTTGTTGAGGTCCTGCAGCAGGTACGGAAGCGACCCAGTGTGGTCCTCGTGGCCGTGGGTGACGATGATACCGCGGAGCTTCTCCTCGTTCTCCAGAACATAGGTGTAGTCGGGAAGCACCAGATCGATACCGGGCTGGGAGTCATCCGGAAACATGAGGCCGGCGTCGACGAGCACCATGTCGTCGCCGCACTCGAAGACCGTCATGTTCTTGCCGATGCCGTCAAGGCCGCCAAGCGGAATGATCTTCAAGGGAGATGATTTTTTAGCTGCCATAGGTTAGTGTGGTTTCCTTTCTTCGAAACGGGTCTGGAACAACCGACGGGGCGCTTCTGGCAAACCGACCGCCGGGAACGTACAAACATGCATCACAGAGTCGATGCAGTAACCACAGTATGATAACCATTTGCACAACAACAGACCACCCATGCATCAAAGCCCCATCTGAACCGATCTATCCCGCCGGTCTTGGCCCAGCGGACCCCGCCAGGAATAGCAAAAGGGCGACCCCTGTCCGGAGTCGCCCTTGTTGAGCTGCTTATGTACGGCTGTTACTCAGCGTCGTGGTGACGGCGGGGCTTGCGGCCTCCGTTGTCGCCGGGACGGCGCGGACGGTCGCTGCGCTCGGAGCGCTCGCGGCGCGGACGCTCACGGCGCTGGAAGTGCTCGCCGTCGCCCTCGGAGGTACCCTCGGCACGAGCCGGGGCCTCGGGCTTGTCAAGACGATCGAGCGAGATCTTGCCACGATCGTCGACCTCGATGACGACGACCTTGACCTCGTCGCCCACGTTGAGGACGTCCTCGACCTTCTCCACGCGGCCCTTGGCGACGCGGGAGATGTGCAGCAGGCCGTCCTTACCGGGCAGCAGGTTGACGAAGGCGCCGAAGGGCTGGATGGAGACCACACGACCGGTGTACTCCTCGCCCGGCTCGGGAACCTTGATGATGAGCTTGATGCGCTCGACGGCCTGGTCCACGGACTCGCCGGTGCCGCCGACAAAGACGGTGCCGTCCTCCTGGATGTCGACCGAAGCGCCGGTCTCATCCTGGATGCCGCGGATGACCTTACCGCCGGAACCGATGACGTCGCGGATCTTGTCGGTCGGGACCTGGATGGAGACGATGCGCGGAGCGGTGCTGCGCGTGGTGTGGCGCGGCTCGGGGATCACATCGAGCATCTTCTGAAGGATGAAGGCGCGACCCTCCTTGGCCTGCTGCAGGGCGCGGGCCAGGATGTCGAAGGTAAGGCCGGTGGCTTTGTTGTCCATCTGCAGAGCGGTAATGCCCTCGGTGGTGCCGGTGACCTTAAAGTCCATGTCGCCAAGGAAGTCCTCGAGACCCTGGATGTCGGAGAGGACCACGGTCTTGCCCTCCTCCTGGATCAGGCCCATGGCGATACCGGAGACCGGGCGCTTAATGGGCACGCCGCCGTCCATAAGGGCGAGCGTGGAGCCGCAGGTCGAAGCCATCGAAGAGGAGCCGTTGGACTCCATGACCTCGGAGACGACGCGGATGGCGTAGGGGAACTCGTTCTCGTCGGGGAGCACCGGAAGCAGGGCGCGCTCGGCCAGGTTGCCGTGGCCGATCTCGCGGCGCTTGGGGCTGCCCATGCGGCCGGTCTCGCCGGTGCAGAACGGCGGGAAGTTGTAGTGGTGCATGTAGCGCTTGCCCTCGGTGGGCTCGATGGTATCCAGACGCTGGCCCTCGTTGAGCATACCGAGCGACAGGACGGAAAGCACCTGGGTCTGGCCACGCTGGAACAGACCGGAGCCGTGAACGAGCGGCAGGTAGTTATCCTTCACCATGATGGGGCGAATCTCATCGGCGGCACGGCCGTCGACGCGCTCGCCGGTCTCGACGACCATGGTGCGCATAGCCTTCTTCTCGAGCTTCTTGAGCGCCACGGGAATCTCGCGCTCCCAAGCGGACTGCTCTTCCTCGGTGAACTCGGCACGGATGGACTCCTTTAGAGCCTCGACCTTGCTGATACGGGAGAGCTTGTCGGCGTCGCGAAGGGCGGCTGCCATCTCGTCGTAGTGGGCGAAGATGCGCTCCTGGACCTCCTCGACGGGCTGGTCGAGCGGGTACTCCTTCTTGACGATAGCGCCGTTGACTTGCTCCCACTCGGCGACAAACTCGTCCTGAGCCTGGCAGAAGGCAGCAAGGGCCTCCTGGCCAAACTTCATGGCGGCGAGCATGTCGTCCTCGGAGATCTCCTCGGCGCCGGCCTCGACCATCGAGATGAAGTCGGCAGAGCCGCCAAGCTCCAGGTCCAGATCGGAGTTCTCGCGCTCCTCATAGGTGGGGTTAACGATAAACTCGCCGGTCTCCACGTTGCGGCCGATGCGCACGCAGGCAAGCGGGCCCTCGAAGGGCACGCCGCCGAGCGTCATGGCCAGGGAAGCACCCATGACGTTGATGACGTCAAAGGGGTTGACCTGGTCGGCGACGAGCGAGGTAGCGACGATGTGCACCTCGTTGCGGAAGCCGTCCGGGAAGCTCGGGCGAATCGGACGGTCGATCATGCGCGCGGTGAGCGTGGCCTTCTCGCTGGGACGGCCCTCACGCTTGAGGTAACCACCCGGGATGCGGCCGGCTGCGTACATCTTCTCGTTGAAGTCGACGGTCAGCGGGAAAAAGTCGTAGTTCTTGCGCTCCTTGGAGACGACCACGGTGTCGAGCATCGTGGTGTCGCCCTGCTTGACCAGGCAGGCGCCGGTGGCCTGCTTGGCAAGCTCGCCCGACTCAAAGGTGTAGGTCTTGCCGTAAAGCTCAAAGGTCTTGGATACGAGTGTCATTGTTCTCCTTTACCCCGCAGGCCCCTTGCCTGCAGGCTCCTCATGTGACGCGGGCCCCCTGCCCCCGCCACGCTTCAGAGCGTGATTGTTCACGCCCTTACACAAAAAGAGCGCCCCGCTGCGCAGGACGCTCTTAGCATGTACAAATCCTTACTGGATGTTGTCGCGGATGCCCAGAGCCTTGATGAGCTCACGGTACTCGACGATGTCGTTCTTCTTGATGTAGGAGAGAAGACGACGACGACGGCCGACGAGCATGAGCAGGCCACGACGAGTGTGGAAGTCCTTCTGGTGGGACTTCATGTGCTCGGTCAGCTCCTTGATGCGCTCGGTCAGGATGGCGACCTGAACCTTGGGGTTGCCGGTGTCGACCGGGGTGTTACCGAACTGAGCAGTCAGCTCTGCCTTGCGCTCTTTGGAAACAGTCATTGTTTCACCTTTCGTTTCTTGTCGCCCGCGGGCGACGCTATTCGCCTCGGACTGGGAAGCCGCCGGTGGAGCGAGCATCCAAGGTCGAGGTACCAACAGGTCGGTATGTTACCACAAGCAGTCCGCGCATGCGCATCATCACCGACCCAACATGAATTCCATCGCACGGAGACGTTGATCGGTGTGCGTCGCAGCCCACACGTGCGAAAGCCCCAGCAAAAAGGCAGCGGTATGGGGGTCGACCCTCTCGGCCATAAGCGCATCGAAGGTCATGGACATGAGAGCTCGCAGCCATGCGACCTCACCGGTCGACACCAGCTCGGCACCCGGAACGCTCGACGCGCACGACCCGCACATGAGACCGCCCGCCTGGGGCGAAAAATACGACAACATGGGGTCTCCGCACAGCACGCAGGCCGAAAAATCGGGTCGGTAGCCAACGTGGGACAGCAGCTTAAAGACATATGCCGCCACAAGTAGATCCATATGCGCCGCGTCGAGCCCGCTGCCAACCAAGGCAAGCGCTCGCTGCGTGATGGCAAAGGTAAACGGGTCCTCGGCGTCCTCGAACGAGCACGCGCGCGCGACCTCGGCGATCGCGCTTGCGGCGCATGTCATCTCGTAATCGGGAGCAGCGCCGAGCGGCGCCTCCATAAGCTCGGCCTGGGAAACCACGTCGAGCGACCGTCCATGCGCAAGCAGCAGATCAACGGTACAGAACATCTCGCAGCGCGCAGCCAGGCGTCCGCCGGGTTTGCGGGCGCCCTTTGCCACGGCACGAACCTGCCGACCCCGCTCGTCAAGCATCGTCAGGATCAGGTCGGTCTCTTTGAGCTTCGTCTTATCGAGCACGAGCACTTTCGTGCGATATGTACGAGAACCTGCCATTCGCGCCGCGTGCCCCTAATCCTCGGCGTTATAGCCAAAGCGGCGAATCTGGGCCTCGTCGTCACGCCAGCCGGCCTTGACCTTCACGTCCAGCTCCAAAAAGACCTGGGTGCCAAAGATGCGCTCAAGGTCGCGACGGGCGTCGATGCCGATATGTTTGATCATCTCGCCGCCCTTGCCGATGATGATGCCCTTTTGGCCCTCGCGCTCGACGTAAATGGTGGCGTGCACGCGCAGCACCTTCTTGGTCTGCTCAAGCGCATCGCAAATCACGCCCACGGAGTGCGGGATCTCATCACGGGTGCGGCGCAAGACCTTCTCGCGCACAAACTCGGCAACGAGCGTCTCATCGGAAGCGTCGGTACCCATGTCCTCGGGGAACCAACGCGGACCCTCGGGCAAAAAGTGCGCAACGGTCTCGATGAAGGCATCGACGTTGAAGTTCTTGACCGACGACGTCACGATCTCGTCGTCATATTCCATAAGCTCGTGGGCGGCCTTAAGCTGCTCCATGACCTGTGCGGGGTCGGCTTCATCGGCCTTGGTGAGCACCAGGACCTTCTTGGAACGGGCATTCTTGACACGCTCGGCAACCCAGGCGTCTCCCCTGCCGATCGGTTTGGTGGCATCAATCAAAAACGCGACAACATCGACATCGTTCAGCTCGAACAGCGCACTTTTATTGAGCTCGGACCCTAGACCGTCCTTGGGCTTGTGGATACCCGGGGTATCGACAAAGACCAGCTGGTAGCCGGGGCGGTTGACGACGGCGCGCATGCGGCGGCGGGTCGTCTGGGCCACCGGCGAGGTGATGGCGACCTTTTTGCCATAGCAGGCGTTGAGCAGCGTTGATTTACCGGCGTTGGGGCGGCCGACCAAGGCCACGAAGCCACTGCGGAAACCGGGCTCAACGTCGCCAAAGCCCGCGAGGCTGTCGTCCTCGTCGCACAGGGCGTCGAGCTCCTCATCGCTCATGCCCTCAAACGGGTCGAACTCCTCGACCTCATCGCAATCCTCGGTCGCCTTAGCATCCGGGGACTCGTCGTCCAAAATTTCATCGATAGGCTGCATATTGTCGGACATGGGAATCCCTTTCTAAATAAAGCCGAGCGCGTGGGCAAATACCAGCAAGCCCACAATCGCGGCGGTAATGGAAAGAACGTATACCGAGGCGGCGGCGATGTCCTTGGCGCGTTTTGCCAGCGGATGGAGCTCCTGGGTCGCCAGATCGACAATGGCCTCCATGGCGGTATTGCACAGCTCGCCGTGAATCACCAGGCCGCAGCAGATGATAATCGTGGCCCACTCGGCAATGTCGAGCCCCACGATGCAGCCGGCAATGACGGTGCACACGCCCGCTACGAGCATGACCTTAATGTTGCGCTCGGTCTTGACGGCGGTGACGAAGCCCTCCATGGCGTATGAGAACGACTTTAAAAAGGACGGATGGTCCTTGTTCGATCCGGGAATCATAAACGGCTCCTAGTCGTGGGCATGATTGGTGATGGGGCCGACGTGGACCAGTTTAGGATCCTCGCCGCGCTCGAGCGCCAGATCGCGCAGGATAGCGTCCTCGCGAGCCTCCATGACCTCAGCCTCGTCGTCCTCGATGTGGTCATAGCCCAGCAGGTGCAGCATGCCATGCACGAGCATCAGGCGGCACTCGTCGGCAGGGCTATTGCCAAAGCCGGGGGCCTGACGGGCAATGACCTGCGGGGCCAAGATGATATCGCCGAGTTCGAGCGTCTCGTCGGCGGGAATATCCTCGTCAAAAGCTGAGTCGCATTCAAACGAGAGGACATCGGTGGTACGGTCGATACCGCGCCACTCGTGGTTGAGTTCGTGCATCTCGTCCTCATCGACATACGAAAGGGAGATCTCGACTTCACGCTCAACGCCCTCGGCGGCAAGCACAACCTCGCAGATGTGCTCCACCTCCTGCGCGTCGAGCAGCGTATCGAGCTCGGCATCGTTGCTGATCAATACACTCAACGGGACTCCTTTCGGTCGCGCGAGCGCTGCTCACGCACGTCATCATAAGCATCGTATGCCTCGACGATACGACCCACCAGGGCATGGCGCACCACATCGGCGCGCTCCAGGTGTGCAAACGTCACATCGTCGACACGGCCCAAAATCTTCTCGACATCCGCCAAGCCACCACGACGACCCACCAGGTCGCGCTGGCTCAGGTCGCCGGTAATCACGAACTTGGAGTTGAATCCAAGGCGTGTCAGGAACATCTTCATCTGCTCGGGCGTGGTATTTTGCGCCTCGTCGAGCACCACGAAAGCATCGCTCAGCGTACGACCGCGCATATAGGCAAGCGGGGCGATCTCGATCACGCCGCGCTCCATAAGCTCATCGGTGCGCTCGCGATCCATCATGTCAAAAAGGGCGTCGTAGAGCGGACGCATGTACGGATCGATCTTTTCCTCGAGGGTGCCGGGCAAAAAGCCCAGGTTCTCCCCCGCCTCGACAACCGGACGCGTCAAGATCAAACGGCCCACCTCATGGCGCTTGAGCGCGGCAACGGCGAGCGCCATGGCCAGATAGGTCTTACCGGTACCGGCAGGACCCAGGCCAAAGGTGATGGTATGCGAGCGAATGGCATCCACATAGCGCTTTTGCCCAAGCGTCTTGGGACGAATGACACGACCGCGGTATGAAAGCAGCACGTCATCGCGAAGCGATGTGGCCTCATGCTCGCCGTCGCGCAAGACGGCCAGGCAACGCGAGACATCGTCGGCAGACAGGGTACGACCGGCCGCCGCCTCGCGAAAAGCATGTTCGAAAAAGCGAGCCACGAGCTCGACCTCGTCCGGGTCGCCGCTCACGGAGATGCTATCGCCACGGGCGACCACGTGAGCGCGAACCAAGCTCTCGAGCGCACGAAGGACGCCGTCGCCGGCGCCCAAAACACGCGAGGGATCAACTCCCTCGGGAACGGTAAGTCTAATCTTCGAGGCTTCCATGGACCTCCCTGCGCGCATGGACCAAGCCGGAATCATCGACTCCGATGATAGCAACATCGAGCAGGCACGGGGCTGTAAGTCCACAGGCATCGTCAAGACGGGCATGATGGAACGAACCGAGCGTCAGGTTGTCACCATACTCGAGCACGGCACGCTCGACAGTGCCCACGCGACGACGAGCATCGGCAATAGCGAGCTCCTGCGCCGTGTCTCGCATACGACGGCTGCGCTCGGCCATAACCTCGGGCGGCACCTGGTCGGGCATGTCGGCAGCAAGGGTACCGGGACGCTTGCTGTAGCGGAACACGTGCATACGCGAGAAACCCACACGGCGGCACAGCGCCAGCGACTCCTCGAACTCCTCGTCCGTCTCACCAGGAAAACCGACGATGACATCGCACGAAAGAGACGCCTGGGGCAGGATGGCGCAAATCATGCGCACCGTGTCCTCAAAGGCCTCGGCACTATAGGGACGACCCATGCGATGCAGCGTCGCCGTACAGCCGGACTGCACGGGCAGGTGCAAAAACGGGGCAATACGCTGCGGATAGCGCACCATAACCTTAAGCAGGCGCTCAGAGATATCCATGGGCTCGACCGAGGAAATGCGCACATGCGCAATAGTCGTGTGCTCCATGATGGCCTCGAGCAGCTCATCGATTTCGACATGCTCGTCGGTCGCGCTCTTGCCATCGTAGGCACCCAGGTTCACACCGGTCAGCACCACCTCGGGCACGCCGGCCTCCTGGGCCTCGCGAACTTGCTCAAGCACGGACTCAACGGGCACGGAACGCTCGGGGCCGCGGGCCTTCCACACGATGCAATAGGTGCAGCGGTGGTTGCAGCCGTCCTGGATCTTCACGCCCAGGCGAGAGCGACCGAGCGCATCGACCACCTCGCCATCGCTGCAGGCGGGAACGCTATCGGACTCAACGCCCAGCACCTCGCAGACACGTTCGGCGACATCGATCTTGGACGGCTCGGCGATCACGCGATCCGAAAGCTCCAACAGCTCCTCGGGATGCAAATTGACCACGCAACCGGTCACGAGCACATAGGGCTCATTTGGATGGGCCAGCGCATGACGGACGGCCTTACGGGTCTTGGCCTCGGCCTCGCCCGTAACGGCACAGGTGTTAATGACGATCAGATCGGCATCCTGGGGCTCCACAATAGCAAAGCCCAGGCGCATAAGATCGGCAGTGATACGGTCAGACTCAACCCGGTTGACACGGCAGCCGAGGTTGACGACGGAAATATGGGGTGCGAGCACGCGGGCTCCTTAATCGAGGATATCGTCGAGGGCACTCTTGATACGGTCGGTCACCGACTTCTTACCGGAAGCGACGTCATCGCCCATCTCGTCGGCAAAAGCACGGAGCAGCTCGCGTTGCTTATTGGAAAGATTGGTGGGAACGACCACGCGCAGTTGTACGATCAGGCGGCCACGCGAACCGCCACCGCCAATGCGCGGCATGCCGTAATTATTGACGCTCACGGTGTCGCCGTACTGGGCGCCGGCGGGAACCGTCACCTTAACGACCTCGTCGGGCATAATGCCCTCGACCTCGATCTCGCAGCCGAGCGCAGCCTGCGCAATCGAGATATCGCTCACCAGGTACAGGTCGTCACCGTTGCGCTTAAAGCGCTCATGGTCGGCGACGCGCACGTTGACAATCAGGTCGCCCGAAGGCTCGCCGCGAAGGCCGGCCTCGCCAAAGCCGCTCACACGCAGCTGGCGACCGGTCGAAACGCCGGCGGGAATATCGATGTCGATCTTTTCGTGCGAAGGCGTGCGGCCCTGACCGTCGCAGGTCTCGCAGGGATGGTCGATAACCGTGCCCTCGCCATGGCAGTCGGGGCAAGGCGAGGAAGACTGAACCTGGCCCAAAAACGATCGCTGAACCGTCGTGACGTAGCCCGTACCGTGGCAGCGACTGCACTGCTTTTCCTGTGCACCCTCGGCCCTACCGGTACCGTTGCAGTCCTCGCAAGGAGCAAGGCGATCATAGCTGATCGTCTTTTTGCAGCCGAGTGCCGCCTCCTCGAGCGTCACCGAAAGCGAGATGGCCATGTCACGTCCGCGACGACGCTCACGACGGCTGCGGGCGCCACCACCGGCACCACCGCCAAAGAACGACGAGAACAGGTCGTCCATGCCCATGCCACCAAAGATATCGTTGATGTCGACATAGCCCGAACCACCAGGACCGTCGGCAGTGCCGTAACGGTCGTAGTTAGCACGCTTCTGCTCATCGGAAAGAACGGAATAGGCCTCGTTGAGCTCCTTGAACTTGGCCTCGGCCTCGGGATCGTCCGAAACATCCGGATGTACGGTACGGGCCTTCTTTAAAAACGCACGCTTAATCGTCCGCGCGTCGGCATCCCTGTCGACGCCAAGCACCTCGTAGTAATCCCTATTTTCCGACACGACCGAATCCTTCCGACTTTCATTATTGTCACAGTGCGTCCTATACCCAAGCTGGGCCGACCGCAAACAGAGGGTTTGATGTTATTGCATTTGGTACGGCGAAAGCATGGCCCGTTGCGAGCAGCTCGCGAACCAAACTGACACGAGCGCGAACATGAAGCCGTTGGCAAAACCGTTGGCAAACTGCATCGCACCGCGCTTCCACCACAGCAGGCTGCGATGAAGCACACCGTCCGAAAGCACCATGAACAGGCCCATGGTAAACGGAATAAAGCACATCACGGCAAAGGCCGAGAACACGCCCGAGATGGCCGACAGCACCAAAAACGGCGCCACAATGCCCATCAGGTAAAAGCCAGTACGGGCCTTGCCTTCCAAGCGCTCGGCCTCAACATGGGCGCGGCCGACCAGGTCGCCGCCCGCGGCACCGTTAGTGCCAGCATGGCCCATGCCGCTAATGCGGACCTCGTCGCCATCGTGCGTGCCGGCAGGAAACTCAATCGTCTGCTCGGAGGTCACACGGGTTCGCCCGCTGCCACCGCAATCGGGGCAGGGGTCGGCCACGACCTTACCGGAACCGCCACACTCGGGGCAGACCGACTGGAACGTGCCCGCACCAAACAGGAAGGACAGGTCGACGTCGATGTGGCCGCGGCCACCGCAGCTCGGGCAGGTATGTGCATGCTCGGACGAAACAGAGCCCGAGCCGCCGCAGTGACCACAGGTATCGAAGCGCGTGTAGCGGACGGTCTTGCGGGCACCGCCCTTGGCCTCCTTGGCGTCGAGTTTGATATCGACGACCACGTTGGCGCCGTTCTCGGGATTGTAGGCAGCCTGGCCGCGACGCTGCTGGCCCCAGGCGCCACCAAAGGGAAAGCCGCCCTCAAAGGGATTGCCATAGCCCGTGTTGCCGGCGTAGCCGCCACCATAGGGCGAAGCCGTAGGAGCACCGGCAAACGGATTGCCAGAACGCATGGCGTCGTAGCGCGCACGTTTTTGCTCATCCGAAAGCACGGCGTAGGCCTCGGAAACCTCTTTAAACTTTTCCTCGGCATCCGGCTCTTTATTGACGTCCGGATGGAGTTTACGGGCCTTTTGCTGGAAGGCCTTTTGAATATCACGCGAGGTGGCGTCCTTGGAGACACCCAGAATCTCGTAGTAATCTTTTTCGTTCATCGTCGCCATGCGCGGCAACCTCCTGCTCACAGCAGCGTATATATTTCGGTAATTCTACCCGAGCGGCCTAAGCTAGATCCCAAAACAGCTCGAACAGAACATTTCCATCGAGCCAGCCCAGATGGGTCGGCGCCAGACAAGCTCGAACATGGCCCGCGACGACATCTGCCGAAGTGAAGGGTCCCTCATGGACCCCGAGCGTCTCGGGCACCCAAGTGGCAAGACCCAATTCGAGCGCGCGATCGCAGGCAGCTGCCAGCTCGCCCGTTGGGATGACGCAAGCTGCACGAGCCAACAGGTCGGACGCGACACCGCGCGTCATGCGACAAGCGAGCATCAGGTCCTCTGCCGCTGCCTCGCGTGGCGACAGATATTCAGCCTCAAACGCCGTCGCGTCATCGTCACGTTGCACCAGACGCACGCGGTACGCATCGCCTCGAGAAGACACGCCGGGGAACAAACCTGCAAGACGGTCGAAATCCTCGTCGTCGAGCATGCCCGCGGCAGAACGACCCAGGCCCAGGTAGCCCTGTCCGGTCCAGTAGGCAATGTTATGGGCGCACTCATGGCCGTCGAGCGCGTAGCTTGCCACCTCATACGGATGATAGCCGGCCGTACCCAGGCGCTCACGCGCCGCGTCCATGCACGAAGCCTGAAAATCCTCGTCGGGCTCGAGCGACTCGTCACGGCACGCCATGCGATAGAGTGGCGTGCCCTCCTCGAGCGTGAGCGGGTAGACCGACACATGATGAGGCGCCGCCGCCAACACGCCATCGAGCGTGCTCCGCCAGCTTGCGGCCGTCTGCCCGGGAAGGCCGCACATCAGGTCGCACGACACATCGAGGCCAGCGTCCTTCACCGTCGCGATAGCCGCAAGTGCCCGATTAGCATCGTGAATGCGGCCAATAGCAGCCAGCTCGGTATTGTCGAGGGTTTGCACGCCCAGAGAGATGCGCGTGACACCCGCCTCGGCAAGCGCGGTGGCGAGCTCGGCGGTCAGCGACTCAGGATTGGCTTCGCAAGTAAATTCAACGGGCTTGCACCACATGGAGATACGACGGGCAAGTTTCACCAGGCGCTCCCCAGCCAGTGACGGCGTGCCGCCGCCAATATAGACCGTGCGGACCTGCGCAAGCGCCCCGGCGTCGCCAAAGGAATCGAGGCGCGCATACAGCTGCTCAAAATAGGAATCGAGCGCAGCATCCAAGTCACACAGAGCAAAGCTGCGCGAGTCAAAGTCGCAATAGCGGCATTTTTGAGCGCAAAACGGCACGTGCACGTACAGCGCGGTAACGGCCACCCTTAAGCCTCCAGCGGATGAGCGGGCACCGACTCACCGGCGGCAAGCGCGGCCTCGCAGGCCACCACATCGCGCTCGATATCATCGACCAGCGACATGAACTCCTCGTACGTAGAGCAACGCACCACCCGAGCGCGCCAGGCGGCGGCATGGGGCATGCCCTTTAAGTACCAGCTTGCGTACGTGCGGGCGCGCGACATGAGCGGCAGAAGCTCGTGCGTCAACGTCAGGTGCTCGCGCAAAGCCTCCAGACGCTCGACCGAGGAGCGAGAAGGAACCGGCGTGCCATCGAGTGCAAGGGCTCGGGCATCGCCGAACACCCACGGATTGCCGTAGATGCCGCGCGCGATAAACACCGCGCTGGCACCCGAGTTGCGCAGATGCTCCACAGCATCCTCGGCGCAGAACACGTCGCCCGAACCAATCACGGGAATCTCGACAGAATCGGCAACCTCATCGACGACCGACCAGTCAGCCTGGCCCGTGTAGAGCTGCGTGGCGCAACGACCATGCACGGCGACTGCGGCAGCCCCTGCGCCCTCAAGCATCTGGGCAAACGTCGCGGCATTGCGGTCCTCGGCATAAAAGCCTTTGCGAATCTTGACGGTCACGGGCACGTGCGCCGCGCCCACTGTGGCCTCGACGATCTTCTCCGCCAGGTCGGGCGTGCGCATGAGCGCCGAACCCTCGCCCTTGGTAACGACCTTGCGGGCGGGGCATGCCATATTGATATCGATGAGCGACAGGCGGTCGCCAACGCGCTCCTCGACGGCGGCGACAGCGGTCGCAAACTGATCGGGCTTGGAGCCAAAGAGCTGCACGCAGATCTGTTGCTCTTCGTCGGCCGGAAGCACCAGGCGCCAGGTCTTGTTGCTGGCATAGGCAAGGCCTGCCACGCTCACCATCTCGCTGTAGGCAAGGTTGGCACCGCGGCGGCGGCACATGATGCGGTAGGCGGGGTCGGTAACGCCCGCCATGGGAGCCATAAGGAACGGCTGCTCGGCATAAGCACCCAGCAGCCGCTTGCTGTATTCAGAAAGCGCCATGGACCTACTCGTCCACCTTGAGGATCGCCATAAACGCCTCCTGCGGGACCTCGACCGAGCCGATGGCCTTCATGCGCTTCTTGCCCTCTTTCTGCTTCTCAAGCAGTTTGCGCTTACGCGAGATATCGCCGCCGTAGCACTTGGCAAGAACGTCCTTGCGACGCGCCTTGACGGTGGAACGGGCGATGATCTTGTTGCCGATAGCACCCTGGATGGGCACCTCGAACAGCTGACGCGGGATGATCTCCTTGAGCTTGTCGCACAAGCCACGGGCCAGGCCATATGCCTTGTCCTTATGGACGATAAACGACAGCGCGTCCACCTCGTCGCCCGAAAGCAGGATGTCGAGCTTGACGAGCTCGGAGGGGCGATATTCGTTGAACTCGTAGTCGAGCGAGGCGTAACCCTTGGTGCGGCTCTTAAGCTGATCGAAGAAGTCCAAGATGAGCTCGGCGAGCGGCATATCAAAGCGCATCTCGACCGATTTGCTCGTCAGGTGGATCATATCGGTCGTGACGCCACGGTGCTCGATAGCGAGCTGCATGACGGCACCCGTATACTCGGGCGGACAGATGATCTTTGCCTTGAGGTAGGGCTCTTCGATACGCTCGATGCGCGTGGCCTCGGGAAGGTCCTGCGGGCTGCGGACATCGATCATTTCGCCGTCGGTCTTGTACACGTGATAGTCGACCGAGGGACTCGTGGCAATGAGGTCCAGGTTGAACTCGCGCTCTAGGCGTTCCTTGACGACTTCCATGTGCAGCAGGCCCAGGAAGCCCACGCGGAAGCCGAAACCGAGCGCCACCGACGTCTCGGGCTCCCACACCAACGACGGATCGTTGACGTGCAGCTTATCGAGCGCGTCACGCAGGTTCTCGTAGTCCTTATTATCGATCGGGAACAGGCCCGTATAGACCATGGGCTTGGCCTCGCGATAACCGGGAAGCGGCTCGGGGCAGGGGTTCGACGCCCACGTAAGGGTATCGCCTACACGAACGGCCTCGGGGTCCTTCAGGCCCGTGACCACGTATCCGACCTCGCCGACCGTCAGCGCGTCAACCGGGGTCTCGGCGGGACGCTTGACGCCCACGCCATCGACCAAAAAGTCGCCCTTTGCCTGCATCATGCGCAGGGTATCGCCCTTTTTGATGGAGCCGTCAAAGATGCGCACCGTGGCGACAACACCACGATACTCGTCGAAGTACGAATCCAAGATGAGTGCCTTGAGCGGCGCGTTCGCATCGCCCTTGGGCGGAGAGATCAAAAAGACAATGGACTCCAGCAGATCGTGGATGCCCTCGCCGGTCTTGCCCGAGACGCACACAGCATCATCGGCAGGGATCGCCAGGTCATCCTCGATCTCGGTCTTAACCTCATCGGGATGGGCCGAGGGCAGGTCGATCTTGTTGATGGCCGGCACAATGTCCAGATTGGCGTTCATGGCGAGCGTCGCGTTGGAAACGGTCTGCGCCTCGACGCCCTGCGTGGCGTCGACGACGAGTACCGCGCCCTCACAGGCTGCCAGCGAGCGCGAGACCTCATAGGTAAAGTCCACGTGGCCCGGCGTATCGATCAGATTGAACTGATACGTCTCACCATCGTCGGCGTCATAGGAAACGCGGACGGCATTGGACTTGATCGTAATGCCGCGCTCGCGCTCGATATCCATGGTGTCGAGCAGCTGCGACTCCATGTCGCGTTCGTCGACGGTATGGGTGAGCTCGAGGATGCGGTCACTGATCGTGGACTTGCCATGGTCGATGTGCGCAACGATCGAGAAGTTGCGGATGTGGGAAATGTCAATTGAAGTATTCATGCGGACTATCTTACCCGAGCGGTACAAAAAATGGAGCCTGTTCCATAAAACAGGCTCCATTTATGCGCGTAATCTGTGTGGTGTGAAATTTACAACTTAGGCGTTGATGCTGTTCACGAGCTTGGCAAGACCGGACTTGCGGTTGGAAGCCTGGTTCTTGTGGATAACATGCTTGGCGGCAGCCATGTCGAGACGCTTGGTGACGGTCTTGAGGGCAGCCTGGGCCTTCTCGGCGTCGCCCTCGGCAACGGCGGACTGGACGTGCTTGGTCAGCGTCTTGAGTTCGGACTTGACAGCCTTGTTACGCATGCGAGCTGCCTCATTGGTGCGGATACGCTTCTTCTGAGACTTGATGTTTGCCACTTCTGGAGTTCCTTTCGAGTTCCTTGCAAAAAATGTATGACACCTCTGAGACACGGTGAGGTCATGCAAGCGCCTACTATAGCACGCTCCCTCTCAAAGGGATAGAACGAATTTGTCAAATAGGCAGGTATCATCACGATTTTCTCAAGATGTTCGTAATCCAGAGCAAAAGCGCGGTCTGAGAATCGGCCGAACCCTTAAGCGCGAGCTCCACATCGACCGCACCCTCGAGCGCTGCGACGAGCTCTGCCATCGAAAAGCGACGTGCCCAGGTCAGGTGATTCTTGACCTGCCAGGACTGGAGCTTGAGCGTTGCGGCGAGCTCACGACCCTGTCCGCGCGCATCGAGCGCCTTGGCGACGATCAGCTCACGGATGCGACCGCATAGCAGCGTGTAGGTCCACACGTAACTCTTGGAGGGCAAAAGCTTAAAGAGCTCGAACGATCGCCGCATATCGCGAGCCGAGACGGCGTTGAGGAAGTCCCAGGGTTGAACCTCGGCCGTACGAACAATCCAGCGCTCAACATCGGCAAGTTCAATCTGAGGCGACTCGACCATCTGGGCAAGCTTAGCCAAGTCGTTATCAAGCATGCGAGTGTTTTCACCCGAACGCGAGACGAGCTCCTCGGCGGCCGCCGTCGAGATCGACTTGCCGTGCTGTGTCGCCATCTGCTGCACGCGGCGCGGTAGCTCCCAGCGCTTGGTGCCGGAGCAATCGACGATAGCCTTCTTGTCGATCTTGGCAATCGCCTTATACAGGCGTGTGTTCTTGGCAAGCGAGTCGGCGATAATGAGGCAGACCGTTGTGGGGCTGGGACTCGCCAGATACTCGACGAGAGGCTCCGAGACCGCCTTGGCGAGCTTTGAGCAGCCATCAAGGATTACCAAGCGAAACTCGCTGCCCATGGGAAAGGTGTTAAGCGATCCGATAATAGACTCGATATCGGGGTCCTTGGTCATGTCGCGCTCGTCGAGGTTGAACTCGACCATACCCGACTTTTCCAGACGCGCTTTCATACGCGAGACGGCGTGATCGCGCTTGACTCCGTCGGTACCGACGATCAGATATGCCGGCAGCAGACCGGTTTCGGACATTGCACTCCCCTCCCGCAGGCCTTCGCATTCGTTCCGTGCCATTCTAGCCCAGGGGCCCACCACACGCCAACGACGTCGTCACGGTCGCTGGCATCGCATCGCAAAGCCATTCGCAGTCGGCGTGACGGTAATGTCGCCGTGTTCGATGGTGCACGCGAACAAACCGCCCGCTTCCTTAACGGCATCGATGCAGGCATCGGACGGATGGCCGTATCGATTCCCCTCGCCCGCGCTCGCGAGGGAAAGCTCGGGCTTCAGGACGCCCAGCAACTCTCCATCGACTGAAACCTTGGAGCCGTGATGCCCAAGTTTAAGGACATCGATATCCCCCACCTCCTGCACGAATTCCCGTTCTTGATCGAGCTCGGCATCACCGGTGAGAAGTATGCGCAGGCCCTTGCCTTCCTGAACACAAGAGAGCAACAGGACAAGCGAGTCCTCATTTCCCTCGCCATCCACGGACTCGAACGGCCACATCACGCGGGCGCAAAATGAGCCGATGTCGACCGTATCCCCAATGCGCACCTGCCGATACTCCACGCCAGGTCGGTTCAATACCTCGGCAGGGGCATCCTCCAGCGCATCCGCCGCCACGGCAATCGTTCCGACCGAAAACTGTTCGAGCACGGCGGGCAGACCACCCCAGTGGTCCTCATCCCAATGCGTCACAAAGACGGCATCGATATGGTGCACGTTATTGCGAACCAACGCCGCCACCACACGCTCGTCGAGCCCACAGTCGACAAGCGCTACAGCGCCGCCCTGGCGGATAAGAATCGCATCGGCCTGGCCCACATCGAGCACCGTCACCGAAGGAGGAGCGAATCGATCCCAATAGACGTACGGAATCGCAGCCAAGAGCATCAGGCATGCAAGCCCCACCGCCATAGGACGTGCACGGGGACGCGGCCACCAGACCAGCAGAACCGCCAGCAAACACGGCACTAGGTAAATCCACACGCTATCGGGCGGCACGCTCACGGATGCACCCGGCATGGCAGCAAACAGCTGCTCGAAGAACAGCGCGCAACGGGCGGCAATCATGGGTACAACGAGCGCCCAAGTCCGCAACGGTCCCACGAGCGAAAAGGGAACTAGCACGATCGACACAGCAAGCAGTACGCTCACCACCGGACCGATGACCGCATTTGCCAACGGAGCAATGAGCGAGAATGTACCGAAGGCAGGAATGGTAATGGGAAGTGTCGCCAACTGCGAGCACAGCGTGACGGAAAGCATGCTGGCAACGCCCGATGGCACACCCAGCTCACCCAAAGCGTAGGTCGCATAGGGACAAAAGCACAGAATGGCTAAGACGCTGGCACACGAGAGTTGAAAGCCCATCTCGAACAGCACCGTCGGCCGCAGCAGCACAAAGATGGACATGGTTACGAAGAGTGCCGATGCGCCGTGCCGACGACGCCCCGCGCCGTTTACGACAAGCGTCACGAACACCATGCAGCACGCACGCACGGCCGAGGGAGACGCGCCCGTAAAGGCAGCATAGCCCACAAGCGTTATCGCCAATATCGCCCGCTGAAGGCCACGTGAGCACCGAGTCTTTTGCAATACACCCTCGATTACAAACCCCACGATAGCCAAATGGCTGCCCGAGACGGCGATAAGATGCGCCGTTCCCGTCACCGAAAACCAGTCGCCCGCCGGCTGGGCGCGCAGCTCGGCCGAACGACCGCAGACGACACCGGCTATGAGCGCACGCGCCGGATCGGTCGCAGGCGCGATGGATGCAAGCAGCCCATTTCGCAGTCGAAGCAGCGGCACCGGAGAGCCCTCATCGACCGACACGACTCGAACGGCTTTAACCTTGCGCACCTCGCCTCGGAGCACGCGCGATTGTCCGTACGCATCGTTCTCAAAACGTGAAACGCGACCGATAACACGCACGTGTGCCCCGACCTTGAGCTCACGATCACACGATAGGCGAATCGTTGCCAAGTACTTGCCGTCCGCGCGTGCCTCGCAGGTATAGAAATACATGTCGTCGTTTATGGATGGGTCACCCTGCACGACAAACTCGAGACTGCTTGCCGCTCGACCGTCGAGCGTCTTCGCGGCACTGAGCACACCCACGGCCCACCACGCCGAGACGACCGCACCCGCTACGAGGCCGACGGACGCGGCATACAGCCACCGCTTCAAAGGGACAAGCCGCGCACAAGATTGAGCCAGCAGAACGAATACCGCCGCCGCAACGGGAATGGCCCATAGCGGCCCGACCGCCGTCGCCCGCTCCGTCAGCAGCGCATCAGCGGCCATGTTGAGCACCAAGGCGCAGCTCATGCACAGGCCGGCACACAGGGCCATCGTCCACGGAATCAGGGGTCGCGGAGGCATCACGTGCTCGCGCTCGGTCGCACTCATACGCAGATGCAATCTTTGATTTTGGCAAGCTTCTTCTCGCCGATTCCCGACACACGCATCAGATCGTCAACCGAGGCAAAAGCACCGTTCTTTGTCCGCTCATCGATAATCGACTGGGCCATGGAGGGGCCGATGCCCGAGAGCGTCTGCAGCTCTGCCGCGCTTGCCGTATTGATGTTTACTAGGCCTGTGGCGCCACTCACGCCCGATGATGCGGAAGCCCCACCATCAACACCGGCTTCCGCAATGGACGCCTGCTGCTCCCCTACCGTTGGAACGTGAATTTTTTGTCCATCAGCGACCTTGGATGCACGATTAAGCCCCGTAACGTCTGCTTCGGGCGCCAGCCCGCCGGCAGCATCAATCGCCTGAGCCACCCGCGCCCCGTCTTTGAGGCGATATACACCGGGCGACACAACGGCGCCATCAACATCGACATAAACCTCTGCCGCGGCAGATGCCTTAGACGAAGAGCCTTCGGATGTCTTTCCGCTCGAGGCATCGCCGGATCCCGGATCCACCAACGAACCCGAACCATCAGTGCGCTCAAACGACACACCGCCGGCACCGCCGCCAAGGTTCGCCATCGCCAGTCCACTCGCCATCGCAATGACGACCAGTATCGTCATCACCACTGCCTTATGACCGAGCAGTTTGCCCGCCCAGCGATCCATCTTTTTGACTCGTTCGTGCTGTTCGCGCTGCGCCATAGCAAAACCTCCCAACACCATCGTGTCAGGAAAGGAGCTCTACAACAGCCACGCCCCAAAACCGGTTTTTGCGGTCAAACCAAAAGCTGACCAAAACCTTGCGAAATAATGTCCATTTATTCAGGCACACGTCGACAAATGAACACTTAGTCGCAAAATGCCCAGATAGCAAAAGACCGACGATACAGGCGCATCGTCGGTCTATGCACAAATTTACTCGTGATCTTGGTAAATCTCACGCGGAGCAAGCTCCGAATGTTTGCGTTTTAAGGTCTTAGGGGCCTTATATGTGTTGCTCTCGAAGTCGATGTACTCGGTCTGCTTGAGCAGGCGCTCAATCATCTCCTCGTGATCAAACAGTTCCCAGGCCTCATGCACGGCATCGAGTTTAGCGTGCGTCTCGGGACGGCGCGGCATAAACAGCGTGCAGCAGTCGGGAGCGGCCTCAGTCGAGATATCGAACGTACCGATCTCCTCGGCGCGCGCGATGATCTCCTGCTTGTCCGAACCGATGAGAGGACGGAACACGGGGATCTTCACGGCCTCGTTGACGGCCATGATGTTCTCAAGCGTTTGGGAGGCAACCTGTCCAAGCGATTCGCCCGTAACGATGGCCTTGGCACCCTCGATGTGTGCAATGCGCTCAGCAACCGAATACATAATGCGGCGATACATGATCACGCGCAGGTTGCTGGGACAGGTGACCGAAATCTCACGCTGGCAGTCGCCAAACGGCACCACGTACAGGCGGCCGATCTGGACACCCGGCTCAAGCGCACGGATGATGTCCTGCACCAAATACTCACTCGTATCAGGCGTCTGCGGACGACCGGAGAAATGTACCGGCACGCAAACCGCGCCGCGGCGCGCGAGCATCCAGGTCGCCACCGGAGAATCGATACCCGAGGACAGCAGCGTCACGACCTTGCCGGCAGAACCCACCGGCAGACCGCCCACACCGCGCTCGGAGCGTGCGTACACGTAAACGCTACCCTGGACCACCAGTACGTGCACCATTGCATCAGGGTCGTGCATTTGAACCTTTTTATCGGGGAAGGCCTCACACAGCACCTCGCCCACCTGACGATTGATATCGATCGAGGTGAGCTCATAGTCAGTATTGGAGCGCTTGGCGTGCACCTTAAACGAATCGAAGGAACCAAACTCGCGCAGCGCCTTCACGGCGGCGGCGCAGTACTCCTGCGGGTCGCGGTTGGTGTGATACGCCAAAGACACACGGGCAACGCCGGGGACGGTGCGGATGACACGCGCCGCCTCGTCGGCCTGATGCTCGTTAAAGGTCACGAGGATATAACCGGAAATTCGAGACACGGCGTTCACGGAAAAGGCGGCCAAGGCCGCCTTAATGTTATCCATGAGGATATGCTCAAAATGTGCGCGGTTCTTGCCCTTCAGCCCAACCTCGTGATAGTGGACTAGGCAGACGCGAGCCGCCATTTAGGCTTCAGCAACCTTGTGGCCGAGCGCCTTCTCGTAACGGGCCTCGTCATAAGAGATGTCGCCGTCGACAATCTCGTCCATAGCCATCGAGATGGTATCGGCACCGGAAAGCCCGATGGTGATGTCATCGACATCCTGGACGGCAAGAACGCGGTTGTGCTGGCCACGCAGCATGCTATTGATGTCGCAGGCGCGCTTGGAGGCAAGCGAAGCGAGCAGGAAGCGGTTGTGATCGGTCTTCTCCAGAAGATCGTCAATGCAAGGCTTTACAACGGACACGGACCTCAGATCCTTTCATGCATATCGAGAACGCGAACGAGCTCATCGGTCGCGCGGTCGAGATCGTCATTCACCACGACGTCGTCGTAGCGGTCGGCAAGGGCAAGCTCATCGGCGGCGTTTGCCATACGCAGCTCAATCGTCTCGGGCGTCTCGGTACCGCGACCGACTAGACGCTCGCGGAGCACCTCAAGCGAAGGCGGCTTGATAAAGATCAGCACGGCCTCGGGGAAACGCTCCTTCACCTGCAGGGCGCCCTGGACATCGATCTCCAAAATCAGAGACGAGCCCGAGGCGAGCTTGGATGTGACCTCGCTCACCAACGTGCCGTAGCAGTTACCGTGGACCTCGGCCCACTCAACAAACTCACCGTTTGCCACGCGGCGGTCGAACTCCTCGCGCGTCAGAAAAAAGTAGTTGACGCCGTCGACCTCACCTTTGCGTGGTGCTCGCGTGGTAGCCGAAACCGTCAGACCCAGGTTCGAGCGGCGCTCGCGCACACGAGTGACGAGCGTACCCTTGCCTGCGCCTGACGGTCCAGAAATCACAAAGAGCTTGGAATCCTGAGCGCTCACTTATTTGGTCAGCTGCTCGAGGAGCTGCTCGCGCTGACGGACGCCGAGGCCCTGGACGCGACGAGTAGCGGAGATACCGAGCTCCTCCATGATCTTGGCGGCCTTGGCCTTGCCATAACCGGGGAGAGACTCGATGAGGGTGGAAACCTTCATGCGGGAAGCGATGGGGTCATCGGAGTTGAGCACGGACTCGAGGGACTTCTCGCCCTTCTTGATCTGCTCGCGAAGCTCAGCGCGGGCGTGACGTGCGGCAGCAGCCTTCTCAAGAGCCTGCTTGCGCTGCTCGTCGGTAAGCTGAGGGAGTGCCATTCGTACCTCCAAATAGTTGGGTTATATCTGATTCAATAATTGGCATTTTAGCACGTAGAACGTACAAAATGCCTAATCGCGGCTCCATAGGTTAGACGATACCCGCAAAAAGTGCAATATACTGCGCCCAAAGTTAAGCCCCTGACCTGCGATTCCACACAAAGGATGGGAAAGTTTACGCAGGCACAGGGGCTATTTTGTGCTAATGAGACCCAAAAGTGGTGACTTAGGGGAATCTTTTACGCGACGTTTTCGACCAGCTCGGCGACGATGGAGTCAAAGGCGGCAACCGGATCGTCGGCACCGGTGATGGGACGGCCCACCACAATGTGGCTTGCGCCACGCTCGATAGCCTGGGAAGGCGTCGCCACGCGGGACTGGTCACCAAGGGCGGCACCCACCGGACGCACACCCGGAGTCACGATCAGGGCATCAGGACCCAGCAGCTCACGCATGTCGTGAGCCTCCATCGGTGAGCACACGATGCCATCGATGCCGTTGGCCTGAGCAAGCTTTGCCAAGCGGGCGGCCTCCTCGGCCACGGGCGACTCGACGCCGATCTCGCTCAAGGCATCCTGATTCATGCTCGTGAGCACGGTGATGGCGACGAGCTTGGCGCGGTCCTCACGCGCCTCCTCGGCACCCTCGCGGCAGGCAGCGAGCATAGCACCCGAGCCCAGTCCGTGAACCGAAAGCAGGTCGGCACCGGCAAGCGAGGCCGAGCGGGCAGCGCCGCGCACCTGATGCGGAATGTCATGGAACTTAAGGTCGAGGAAGACCTTAAAGCCAAGGTCCTTAAAGGTCTTGACGATCTGGGGACCCTCAGCGTAATAGAGCGTCATGCCGACCTTGAGCCAGGCGGCATGGCCCGAAAGCTCGTGGGCGAGCTCGAGCGCGCGCTCACGGTCGCAGTCGAGGGCGACGATAACACGGTCGCGGGCATCATTCTCTAGCATTCGAAAGCACCCACCAGCTCGTTGATGTCCTTTACGCCCTGGGACTCGGCCCAGGCCTCGAGCTCATGCGCGATCTTAAGCGAAGCACACGGATCGACGAAGTTGGCCATGCCGACCGACACGCAGGTGGCGCCGGCCAGGATAAACTCAGCCGCATCCTCGCCAGTCATGACACCGCCGACACCGTTGATGGGGATATCGACGGCCTGGGCAACCTCCCAGACCATGCGCACGGCGATGTGGTGGCACAGCGGGCCCGAAAGGCCGCCCTTGGGCTTGGCCACGCGGGACTTGCGGGTATGAACGTCGATGGCCATGCCCTGGATGGAGTTGATGACCGAAAGGCCGTCGGCGCCGGCGGCCTCGAGAGCCTTAGCAATCTCGGCGACGTTGACCGGAGCCATCTTTACGAACAGCGGCTTATCGGTCACCTTGCGGCAGGCAGCCATAACGGAAGAGGCGCCCTCGGGCGTTGATCCCATGGCAGCACCGCCGGCGGCGATATTAGGGCAGCTCACGTTGATCTCGTAGCCGGCAGCCCAGGGGCACAGCTCGACATACATCTCGAGTGCGCGGACAAACTCGTCAACGGAGTGGCCGGCAACCTGACAAATGACCTGGCAACCGTCCTTGGACAGCTGTTCGAGCCACGGACCGGACTCGCGGGCAAAGGCGGCCACGCCGGGGTTCTGAAGGCCCACGGAGTTGATCATGCCGCCGGGAATCTCGGCCATGCGGGGCGCGGGATTGCCTGGCCAGGGCTCGGCAGCGCAACCCTTGGTGGTGATGGCGCCCAGCTGGGAAACATCAAAGAAGTTCTGGAACTGCCAACCGTAGCCAAAGGTACCGGCTGCGGTGTTGATGGGGTTCTGCATCTTGACGCCGCCGAAATCGACGGCCATGTTCACGGTACCCACTAGAAGACCACCACCTTGGAAGCATCGAACACGGGGCCGCACATGCAAGCACCCTTCATACCGTCGACCGTCTCGACATTGCAGGTGTTGCAGGCGCCAAAGCCACAGCTCATCATGCGCTCAAGCGACACCTCGCAGTACGCACCGGCCTCGGCGGCAGCGGCGGCGACTTTCTTCATCATGACAGCGGGGCCGCAGCTGGCCACATAGTCGTAGCCGCCCTCGCCGAGCAGCTCGGCTGCCGGGTCGGTGCAAAAACCGTGCGTGCCCAGCGTGCCATCATCGGTGCACACGTTAAGCGTGGCGCCCAGCGCGCGAAACTCTTCGACACCCACGGCCTTGGAAGCGGTGCCAAAGCCCAGGCAAACGTCGACATCCACGCCCTGCTCGGCAAGCTTGTCGGCAAGGCACAGCACGGGCGGAACGCCGATGCCGCCCGCCACGAGCAGCGCCTTCCTGGTACCCTCGGGAACAAGCCAGCCGCGGCCGCCAGGGCCCAACAGGTTGGACTTGGAGCCGGGGGCCATCTGCGACAGACGACGGGTGTCGTCGCCCACGACGGCGTACCACAGCTCGACGGTGCCGGCCTGGGCGTCGGCGCGATAGAAGCTCAGGGGCACGCGAAGCAGCGAGGACGCATCGCCGGGCACGGCAATGTTCACAAACTGACCGGGCTTGAGCGCACTTGCAAGCTTGGGGGCCGAGATAACGAGCGAGAAGATGCCGTCGGCGATCTCCTGGTTCGAGACGACCTCGAAGTCGTGCATGCGTGCAGTGGAAGGTGTGGGCATAGACGCTCCAATCCCCCATGCGGTTGCATGGTTCAGGCGAACAGAAAGCGCGGCACCGCAAGGGCACCGCGCACAAAAGCGATAAGGCTATGCTAGCAGATGCAGCCGTCAGCGAGCGTCTGCTTGCCGCCGACAAACACATCGGTGGCACGACCGGTGAGCGTGCGGCCGGCAAAACCGGAGTTCTCGGCACGCGACTCGTAACCGTCCTCGCCGACCGTCCAGGTTGCGGTGGGATCGAACACGGTCAGGTCGGCAACGGAGCCCGCCTTGACCTGAACCTGGTCGAGGCCCAGGATCTCACGCGGCTTGATGGCCATGAGCTCGACCATGCGGCCCATGCTCATCTTGCCCGTGTTGACCAGCTCGGTGAGGACGAGCGACAGCGAAGTCTCGAGGCCGATCATGCCGAAGGGCGCAAGCTCGAACTCGCGGGCCTTCTCCCACGGGGTGTGGGGAGCGTGATCGGTGACGATAACGTCGACGGTGCCGTCGATGACGCCCTGGCGGATGGCCTCGGCATCCTCCTCGGTACGCAGCGGCGGATTGACCTTGAGCGAGGTGTTGTAGGTCTCGTCCAGGTCGTTCTCGGTCAGGAACATGTGGTGCGGGGTGGCCTCGCAGGTAACCTGAACGCCAGCGGCCTTACCGGCACGCACGATCTCCAGGCCATGGGCGGTGGAGATGTGCTGGATGTGCAGCTTGGCACCGGTCAGCTTGGCAATCTCGATGTCGCGGGCGATCTGGAGCTCCTCGCCGGCAGCCGGCCAGCCCTCGAGAGCCAGACGGGTCGAGACCTTGCCCTCGTTGATCTGGCCGTGGCCGACCAGGTCCTCGTCCTGGCAGTGGCTCATAAAGACCTTGCCGAACATCTTGCCGTAGTCCATGCAGCGACGGAGCATGCCCGCGCCCTGCACGCCACGACCGTCGTCGGTGAAGGCGACGGCGCCGTGGGCGACCATATCGCCCATCTCGGACATGGCCTCGCCCTTAAGGCCGCGGGTCATGGCGCCCGACGGATAGACGCGGCAGTGACCGACCTCGGCAGCGCGGGACTTGACGAACTCCACGACGGTGCCGTTATCGGTGACGGGATCGGTGTTGGGCATGGCGCACACGCCGGTGAAGCCGCCCTTGGCAGCAGCGCGAGTGCCACTCTCGATGTCCTCTTTGACCTCGTAGCCAGGCTCGCGCAGATGCACGTGCATATCCACCAGACCGGGGACGAGGTACTTGCCGGAAAGGTCGCGGACCTCGGCTCCCTCGACGGCGAGATTCTCGCCGACCTCGGCGATCTTGTCGCCGTCAATCAGGACGTCAACGACACCGTCAAGCTCGACGGACGGGTCGACGACGTGGGCATTCTTAAGAAGCAAGGCCATTATCGGCACCTCCAAGCAGCAGATACAGGATAGCCATACGCACGCAGATACCGGCGTAGACCTGCTCCAGGATGACGGAGCGTTGCGGGTGGTCAGCCATATAGGAGTCGAACTCGACGCCGCGGTTGATGGGGCCCGGGTGGCAGATGATCGCATCGGGCTTCATGAGCTTCTCGCGGTCCTTGGTCAGGCCGAAGAGCTTGTGGTACTCGCGAATCGTGGGGAACGGAGCGCCCTCGAGGCGCTCCTGCTGCACGCGCAGCATGTAGACGACGTCCAGCTCGGGCAGGACGGAATCGAGGTCGCTCGTCACGTGGTCGCAACCCAGAACCTCGGGCGCCGGCGGCAGCAGCGTGCCGGGGGCGACGGCGTAGGTCTCGCAGCCCATGATCTTAAGGGCGGGGATCAGCGAGCCGCAGACGCGGGAGTGGGCGATATCGCCGACGACGGCGACCTTCAGACCGTGGAAGTCACCCTTGTGCTCCCAGATGGTGTACAGGTCGAGCAGGGCCTGCGTGGGATGGTTGTGCTTGCCGTCACCGGCGCAGATGACGCTCGCGGGCGAGTTCTGCGTGACGATGTAGGGAGCACCGGCGTGCTTATCGCGCACGACGATGCAGTCGATCTTGTAGGCGTTGAGGGTCTCGACGGTGTCGACGAGGCTCTCGCCTTTGACCGTAGAGGTCGAGGAGCCGCCAAAGTTGAGGCTGTCGGCCGAAAGACGCTTCTCGGCAAGCTCGAAGGAGCTGCGGGTGCGCGTCGAAGGCTCGTTGAACATGTTGACGATGGTCTTGCCCTTGAGCGTGGGGACCTTCTTGATCGCACGCTCGTTGACCTCAGAGAACGCCTTGGCGGTCTCGAGGATGAGCTTGATGTCCTCTTCGGAGTACTCGGTAATGTCGATCAGGTGCTTATGGTTGAACGCCACGGTACTACTCACCTCCCAGCGGCGCGGAGCCCACGTGGGAACCCGGCGCGACGTCGTTAATCTCGACGGCGGTGTGGCCGTCGACTTCCTTCATATATAGGTGCACGTTCTCCTCATGCGACGAGGGAACGTTCTTGCCGACAAAGTCCGGCGAGATGGGGAGCTCACGGTGGCCACGGTCAACGAGAACTGCCAGCTCAACACGGCTCGGACGGCCCAGGTCCATAACGGCGTCCAGAGCGGCGCGGATGGTACGGCCCGTATACAGGATGTCGTCCACCAGCACGACGCGCTTGCCGTCGACGCTGAAGGGAATGTTGGTAGCGTGGATCGCGGGAGCGAAATTGGTCGCATAGTCATCGCGGTAGAAGCTGATGTCCAGGCTGCCGAGCGGAACGTCGACGCCCTCGATCTCCTTGATCTCCTCGGCGAGCTTCTTTGCCAGAAGGTCGCCGCGCGTGACGATGCCGACCAGAGCGAGGTCTTCACAGCCCTCGTTGCGCTCGAGAATCTCGTGCGCGATGCGGGTCATCGCTCGATTGACGGCGGTCTCGTCCATGATGACCGCCTTGGGGGAAGTCGTGCCCATCGATCTCCTTCCTCACATGTCTTGACTGCTGACACAGTCAAAAAAATAGATGCCCGACCGCTCAAAGCGGACCAGACACCCACAGGAAGGGCTGCTCTTTGGCAGCTATGTAATTCCATGTGGGTATCTCGTACCCCTTTAATGGTCAAGGGATAGTGTAGCCAACCTTGAGCTTAATTGCGAGCATAAATACAGAGCAATCCGTAAACGGAGCCCTACGCTCAATAAACCTATATATATTTGTGGGACGAGCTTGAAAACCTTGTTGCGAGCTGGCATAATCCCCCCTGCTGCACGCAAATCGGATCTACGTCCAGGGCCGTGGCGTGGGCACTATCGCCAAAAGAGAAATATCTCTGTGTAGATTGCGCACAGGGAGTGACTTCTGTGCTATAGTTCAGGCTTGTTTGTTAACGCGACATGTTCGTTTGTCGCCCAAGGAGGGTCAGTTATGTCCAAAGTTTGCGAAGTTTGCGGTAAGCACCCCGTTGCCGGTCGCTCCATCAGCCACTCTCACCGCGTCACCAACCGTAAGTTCCGCCCCAACATCCAGCGCGTCTACGTCGTCGTCGATGGTCACCGTCGCAAGATGAACGTTTGCTCCACCTGCCTCAAGTCCGGCAAGGTTGCGCGCTCCTAAATAAGGTCTTACCAACAAGTACCTCGGACTCTCCGGGTCAAAGACCTCGCGTTCATATAAAACTTACTAAAGGCGTCCTCCCCTACGGAGGGCGCCTTTTTGCACTCATTGGGGACGGATTTAAATGAGTGTTTGCGAATGTCAAAGGGATCCTAACCCAGCTGATATGCCTTGTAGCTTGACCTGCGCCCAATAATTGAGGCGATGCGGCAGGCGGATCGTTTTGTTAAAACGCTTCAGTTTATTGAAGCGTTTTAGTGTGCCTTTTACAGGAATCTGACCGTTCGCCGAATAATTTCTTGCTATCATGCAAGGCGTAGGGTAAATCTCCGATCGCAAGGAGACACAAATGGTGAAAAAGTCACCGGAAAACACTACTCCCGCAATTGTGGACAACGTAGAGGCGCTTGAGGCTAAGCTCGCTCAGATGCGAGAGGCCCAGGCGCTTTTTGCTACGTACACGCAGGAGCAGGTCGACAAGATCTTCTATGAGGCCGCCATGGCCGCCAACAAGGCTCGTATCCCGTTGGCGAAGATGGCCATCGAGGAGACCGGCCGCGGCGTTCTTGAGGACAAGGTCATCAAGAACCACTACGCCGCAGAGTACATCTACAACGCTTACAAGAACACCAAGACCTGTGGTGTCCTGGAGCGCGACGAGGCTTACGGCATCACCAAGATCGCCGAGCCCATCGGCATCGTGGGCGCCGTCATCCCGACGACCAACCCCACCTCCACCGCGATCTTCAAGACGCTGATCAGCCTGAAGACCCGCAACGCCATCATCATCTCCCCGCACCCGGCAGCCGCCAAGTGCACCATCGCCGCCGCCAAGCTCGTGCTTGACGCCGCCGTCAAGGCCGGCGCCCCCGAGGGTATCATCGGCTGGGTCGATGTCCCCTCCATCGAGCTGACCAACATGGTCATGCGCGACGTCGATATCATCCTCGCAACCGGTGGCCCGGGCATGGTCAAGGCCGCCTACTCCTCGGGCAAGCCCGCCCTGGGCGTTGGCGCCGGTAACACCCCGGTCGTCATCGACGACACCGCCGACGTGCTTCTCGCCGTCAACTCCATCATCCACTCCAAGACCTTCGACAACGGCATGATCTGCGCTTCCGAGCAGTCCGTGACCGTCATCGACACCATCTATGACCAGGTTAAGGCCGAGTTCCAGAAGCGCGGCTGCTACTTCGTCAAGCAGGGTGCCGAGATGGAGGCCCTGCGTGCCGCCATGTTCAAGAACGGCGCCCTCGACCACCGCATTCCCGGCATGGCTGCCGCCAAGATCGCCGAGCTCGCCGGCATCGAGGTTCCCGCCAAGACCAAGATCCTGATCGCCGAGGTCACCTCCACCGACCCCGCCAAGGAAGAGTTCTCCCACGAGAAGCTCTCCCCGGTCCTGGCCATGTATCACGCCAAGGACTTCCAGGAGGCCGTCGACAAGGCCGAGCACCTGGTGCTCGCCGGTGGCCCGGGCCACACCGCCTCTCTGTACGTGCACCCCGCCCAGACCGAGAAGATCAGCCTGTTCGAGCACGTCATGAAGGCCTGCCGTATCGTCATCAACACCCCGTCCTCGCACGGCGGCATCGGTGACCTGTACAACTTTGGCATGAAGCCGTCTCTGACCCTGGGCTGCGGCTCCTGGGGCGGCAACTCCGTCTCCGAGAACGTTGGGGTGAAGCACTTGATCAACGTTAAGACTGTGGCCGAGCGCCGTGAGAACATGCTGTGGTTCCGCGCTCCCGAGAAGGTCTACTTCAAGAAGGGTTCCACGCCCGTCGCCCTCGACGAGCTCGGTACCGTCATGGGCAAGAAGCGCGCCTTCATCGTCACCGACCAGTTCCTCTTCAAGAATGGCAACACCCGCGCCATCGAGGCCAAGCTCGACGAGATGGGCATCGCCCACGACTGCTTCTACGACGTCGAGCCCGATCCGTCGCTGCAGTGCGCACGTCGCGGCGCCAAGCAGATGGCTCTCTTTGAGCCGGACGTCATCATCGCCGTCGGCGGTGGCTCCGCTATGGACGCCGGCAAGATCATGTGGATGATGTACGAGCACCCCGAGTGCAAGTTTGAGGACATGGCCATGGACTTCATGGACATCCGCAAGCGTATCTTCACCTTCCCCGAGATGGGCAAGAAGGCCTACTTCGTCGCCGTCCCGACCTCTTCGGGTACCGGCTCCGAGTGCACGCCGTTCGCCATCATCACCGACAAGGAGACCGGCATCAAGTGGCCGCTCGCCGACTACGCGCTGCTCCCCAACATGGCTATCGTCGACGCCGACAACTGCATGACCGCCCCGCGCGGCCTGACCGCTGCCTCCGGCATCGACGTCATGACCCACGCCATCGAGTCCTACGTCTCCATCATGGCTTCCGACTACACCAAGGGCCTCTCCGAGCGCGCTGCCAAGCTCGTCTTTGAGAACCTGCCCTCCAGCTTCACGAACGGCGCCAAGGACCCGCATGCCCGCGAGGAGATGCACAACGCCTCCTGCATGGCCGGTATGGCCTTCGCCAACGCCTTCCTGGGCCTCAACCACTCCATGGCCCACAAGCTCGGCGCTTTCCATCACCTGCCCCACGGCCTCGCAAACGCCGTCATCCTGACCCGCGTCATGCGCTACAACGCCGCCGAGGCTCCCGTCAAGATGGGTACCTTCTCCCAGTATCCTTACCCCAACGCGCTGCACAACTACGCCGAGATGGCCAAGTACTGCGGCATCGAGGGCAAGGACGACAAGGAGGTCTTCGAGAACTTCATCACGAAGCTCGAGGAGCTCAAGGACTTCATCGGCGTCAAGAAGACCATCGCCGACTACGGTGTTGACGAGCAGTACTTCCTCGACACCCTCGACGAGATGACCGAGCAGGCATTCAACGACCAGTGCACCGGCGCCAACCCGCGCTACCCGCTCATGAGCGAGATCAAGGAGCTCTACCTGGACGCCTACTACGGCCGCGAGCCTCAGGACTACGCCGTCTGCTAGTTTTAGCACGGTTTTTAACGGCGGGGGTGCACGGGTGTTTCACACACCCCCGCCGTCGCTTCTATCGCATCGTTGAAAGGATGCAACCATGCTGCTACCCGATTCCAAGACCGAGCTCGTCCGCCGTGGCAACAAGGTCGTTTACGACCTGGGCGACAAGATCGTCAAGGTCTTTAACGAGACCAAGCCTGTCTCCGACGTGTTCAACGAGGCTTTGAATCTTGCCCGCATCAATGAGTGCGGCATCCGCAGCCCCAAGGCTCTCGAGGTTTCCCAGCTCGAGAACGCCAACGGCTGGGCGCTCGTGACCGAGAAGGTTCCGGGCACCACCCTTGCCGAGAAGATGACTGCCGAGCCCCAGCGCTTTGGTGAGTATCTCGAGATGTTCGTCGACCTCCAGATCGAGATCCACGGCTACACCTCCCCGCTGCTCAACCGTCAGCGCGACAAGTTCGCCCGCATGATCGACAGCCTTGATCAGCTCAATGCCACCACGCGCTACAACCTTCAGGAGCGTCTGGACGGCATGACCAAGGAGTTCAAGGTCTGCCACGGCGACTTCAACCCCTCCAACGTCATCGTCGGCGACGACGGCCAGCTCTATGTGTGCGACTGGGCACACGCCACCCAGGGCTCCCCTGCTGCCGACGTTGCCACCACCTACCTGCTCTTTGCCCTCAACAGCAAGGACCAGGCTGAGGCCTACCTGGAGCTCTACTGCGACCGCGCCGACATGCCCATGCAGGTCGTGCGTCAGTGGACGAGCATCGTCGCCGCTTCCGAGCTCGCTCGTAAGCGCAACGTGAACGATGAGTTCCTGAAGAACTGGATCGACGTCGTCGATTATCAGTAATATCTGAGCGATTTATTTCGCATCGGAGGCACAAGGAAAAACCCTGCAGCTCATATGGGCTGTGGGGTTTTCCTTTTAGTTATTGAGAATGCTACAAGATAAAAGGACGGCCCCGCATCTCCCCGATCTGGAGAAATGCGGGGCCGTCCCACATATCGAACTACAATCGAAATCGTCGATTAGCGGCGGGCCGCCTTCACGAGCTCGGCGACCTTGGCGACGACCTCTTCAATCGCCACGTCCTCGCGCTCGCCCGTGGCACGGTCCTTGAGTTCAACGGTACCGTTCTTGAGGCCACGCTTGCCAAGCACGACCTGATAAGGGAAGCCCATAAGGTCGTTGTCGGCAAACTTAAAGCCGGGACGCTCATCGCGGTCGTCGACGACGACCTCGATACCCTCGGCACACAGGCCATCAACGATCTGCTCGCAGACGGAAGCGCACTCCTCCTTTTTGGGGTCGAGCGGAATCACCGCGACCTCGTACGGGGCAACGGAGACCGGCCAGACGATACCGTGCTCGTCGTTGTGCTGTTCCACGACGGCAGCAAGCGAGCGGGACACACCAACGCCGTAGCAACCCATGATAAGCGGCTTCTCCTTGCCGTCCTCGTCCATAAAGGTGGCACCCATGGCCTCGGAATACTTGGTGCCCAGCTGGAACACCTGAGAGACCTCGATGCCGCGGGCAGCAGAGAGCGGCTTGCCGCAGTGCGGACAGGGATCGCCGGCGACGACGGTAACCAGATCGGCCCACTCGTCGACGGTAAAGTCCCGCTCGGGGCAGGCACCGGTAAAGTGATAGTCGACCTCATTGGCGCCACAGGCCCACTGCTTGGATTCGCGCAGGCTCTCGTCGCAGACCAGACGAATGCCCTCGGGCAGGTTAACCGGTCCGATAAAGCCCTTATGCAGCCCGTAGGTCTGGAGCTCCTCGTCGGTCATCATGCGATAGCCCTTGCCAAAGACGTGCTCGGCCTTGCAGTCGTTGAGCTCATGATCGCCCGGGACAATGGCCACAACCGGCTTACCCTCGGCGTCGATGAGAGCCAGGGACTTGCGCGTGCCGTTCTCGGGGAAGCCAAAGAACTTGGCGACGGCCTCAATGGTACCCATACCCGGAGTCTCGACCTTGGTGAGCGTGCCGTCGCCGGGGCCCTCGGTCACAACGACCTTGGTGCTTGCCGCCTCGTCATCGGCAGCAAAGCCGCAATCGTCGCAGTAGACGAGCGAGGCCTCGCCGGCGTCAGCCAGAGCCATGTACTCGACGGAGGTGTCGCCGCCGATCTCGCCGGAGTCGGCGACAACGGGTAGAGCCTTGATGTAGCAGCGCTCGCAGATGTTGGCGTAGGCCTGCTTCATCTTGTCATACTCCTCCTGCAGGCTCTCCTGCGTGGCAGAGAAGCTGTAGGCGTCCTTCATGATGAACTCGCGGCCGCGCATCAGGCCAAAGCGGGGACGGAACTCATCGCGGAACTTGTCCTGAATGTGGTACAGATTGACAGGCAGCTGCTTGTAGGAACGCAGCTCATTGCGCACCAGGGCCGTGACGGTCTCCTCGTGGGTGGGGCCCAGCACGAACTCGCGACCATGACGGTCGTCAAAGCGCACAAGCTCCTTGCCATAGGCATCGATGCGGCCGGACTCACGCCACAGCTCGGCATCGACCATAATGGGCATCATGAGCTCCTGGGCGCCGGCGGCGTCCATCTCGTCGCGCACGATGTTCTCGATCTTGCGGATCGAGCGCCAAGCAAGCGGCAGGTAGGAATACAGACCGGCGGCCTCCTTGCGGATCATGCCGGCACGGAGCAGCAGGCGGTGGCTGGCGAGCTCAGCGTCCGCCGGATCCTCTTTAAGCGTCGGCGCATAGAGCTTAGACATAAACATTGCTCGAGTCATTTACTTCTCCTCAATAAGTTTGTCGACCTCGGCCATCAGCGCGTCGACAATTTGATCCTCAGCTACTTTACCAATGATCTGGCCATGCGAAAAGAGCAGGCCCTGACCACGCCCGCAGGCAACACCCAGGTCGGCATCAGAAGCCTCACCGGGGCCATTAACGGCACATCCCATGACGGCAATCGAAAGCGGCGCGGCATAGTTCTTAAGCCGCTCGGTTACCTCCTCGGCGATAGGAATCAGGTTAACCTGGCAGCGGGCGCACGTGGGGCACGAGACAATCTCGGGACCGCGGCGACGCAGGCCCAGCGACTGCAAAATTCCCCAGGCGACCGGCGGCTCCTCAACCGGATCGGCCGTGAGCGACACACGCATGGTGTCGCCGATGCCTTCGGAAAGCAAGATACCCAAGCCTACAGAGCTCTTGATGGTGCCCTGAAGCTTGGTCCCCGCCTCCGTCACGCCCAGGTGGAGCGGAACATGCGGTATCTCGCGCGACAGGGCGCGATAGGTATCAAGCGTCGTCTGTACGCTATGGGCCTTGGCGGATAGCACGATGTTGGTAAACCCACGATCCTCAAAGTGCCGCACAAAGCGCTCGCTCGACATCACGAGCTTCTCGGGCTGCGTAAGCTCGTCGCGCTCGGCGATATCCAGCTCGAGCGAGCCGGCGTTGACGCCGATGCGAATCGCACAGCCCGCGGCACCCGCAGCATCGATCACCGCGTCAACCTTGGCCCAATCGCCGATATTGCCGGGATTGATGCGCAGTTTGGCGGCACCGGCCTCGACGGCGCCGATGGCGAGCTTATGGTTAAAGTGAATATCGGCGACAATCGGCACCGGGGACTCGGCACAGATGGTACGGAAGCCCTCGAGCGCGGCCTCGGTGGGTACGCTCACGCGCACGATATCGCAGCCCGCCTGCGCAAGCGCACGCACTTGTGCAAGCGTTGCCTGGGCATCGGCGGTATCGGTGCAGGTCATGGACTGAACCACGACTGGCGCGCCGCCGCCGATCTGCACGCCGCCCACATGCACGGGGCGCGTCAGCTCGCGAGGCAAAGGATGGGATAAAGACAATCCAAACACTCCCCTACAGTATAAATCGAAGGATGTCGGAACGAAGCATATAGACAAACAGCAGCGCGAAGAGCGCGATGCCCACATAGCTCACAATCGTCTGGACCTTGAGCGGAAGCTCGCGGCCCGCAATCTTTTGAATGATCTCGATGACCAGCTTGCCGCCATCGAGTGGTGGGATGGGCAGCAGGTTCATAAAGCCAAGCGAGAACGAAATGAGGGCGGCAAACGAAAGGAACGTAGCAGGGCCGGCAGCAGCTGCCTGCGAAGACATGACGCTAATACCCACGATCGAGGAGGACTGATCGAGGATCTCCATCGTATGCTGTGGCTGGAGCAGGCGTAGCACGCCCTCCGCCGTCTGCGCAACATAGGAGAAGGAGAGGCGCGCCGAGGTGATGGGGTCCAAACGAACCACCTGCGTAGAGGCATAAACGCCCAGGCGTTCGTTCTCTTTGAGTGCGACCGAGGTCGAGCACTGCTTGCCATCGCGCTCATACTCAATAGCAATATCGTCCTTACCGGCGGCCTTGCCGATGGCATCGTAGACATCCATCCAAGTGGAACATGAGACACCGTCAACCGAAAGGATCGCATCACCGGCCTCGATACCCGCCTTGGCGGCAATAGACCCCTCGTCAACCTGACCGATCACGTTGGTATCCATCGGCACGGTGACACCCGCAATGGAATAGATGCTCATAAGGAGCAAAAAACCCGTCAAGATATTGACGATAATGCCCGCGAGCAGCATAAAGGCGCGCTTGAGAAAGCCTTGGCCAAGATAGGTGTGCGAGCGCTCTTGCGCAAGGAACTCGGCCTCGCCGCACGGCAGCTCCCACACATCGCCCTTGGCAGTCGCATGTTCGCGATCGAAACGGCGACCATCAAAGGTGGTATAGCCTGCCGTGTCTCGCGGCAACGTCTGATATTTGGTGGGATAGTAGCTCGGCGAGGGCTTCTCCCCTTCCTCATACCAGGGTGCGATGGAGCCCCAGCCCAGCAAAAGGGCGCATGCCTCGAGCACATCCTCCTCGGAAAGCTCGAGCTCGACAGCAAGGTCGGCCACGGTCACGCGACCATGACGATAGATAGCCGCGAGCACGCGATCGGCGCACGAGACATCGGTCGGATCCATACCGCAGATGGCAGCGTAGCCACCCAACAGCAGCGGGGTCACGCCAAACTTGGTTCCAATGCGACGCGACGTGTAATGGATGTCAAAGCGGCACGGCAGACCCAAAAAGAACTCGGTCACACGGACGCCGCAGGCACGCGCCGCCAAAAAGTGGCCGCCCTCGTGCAAAAACACGAGGACGGAAAGCATCAGCAGGCCCCAAAAGACCGATGAGAGAACGCTCAGAACAGTATCCATAAAACGAAAAAGCAATCCTTATGGGTTAGGAACGGGTTGCGGCGAGCACCTGCGCAGCCTTTTCACGCGCCCACGCATCGATGTCGCGAAGCTGCTCAAACGAATCGACCGCCTGCATATCGTGGGCGTCCATGCAGGATTCCACGATGCGATCGATATCGGTAAAGCTGCAGCCATCGTGCAGGAAGGCATCGACGGCGACCTCGTTGGCGGCATTGAGCACGCACGGCATGGTGCCACCCGTCTTGCCGGCACGCTCGGCCAGTGCCAGACAGCGGAAGGTATCCATGTCGGCAGCATCAAACGTGAGCTGCCCCAGCTCGCGGAAATCGATACGAGGCGCCGGGGTATCCCAACGCTCGGGATACGAGAACGCGAACTGGATGGGAATACGCATGTCGGATGCACCGAGATGCGCCATCACGGAGCCGTCGGCGAACTCGACCATAGAGTGAATCTTGGACTGACGCTGCACGACCACGTTAATGAAATCGAGGTCGCAGTTAAACAGATGCATGGCCTCAATACGCTCCAGGCCCTTGTTCATGAGGGTGGCGGAGTCAATGGTGATCTTGGCACCCATGGCCCACGTGGGATGCGCGAGGGCATCGGCACGCGTCACGTGATCGAGCTCGTCGCGCGTGCGGCCAAAGAACGGACCGCCCGAGCAGGTGAGCCAAATACAATGAGCCTCGCGCGGGTTCTCCCCCAGATAGCACTGGTAAATTGCGGAGTGCTCAGAGTCGACTGGAATAAGCTGGCCCGGTTGCGCCAACGGCATAAGCAAGTTGCCACCGACGACGAGGGACTCCTTGTTGGCAAGGGCAAGGCGCTTATTCGAGGTTAAGGCCGCATGGCTCGCCTCGAGACCGGCGGCGCCCACAATAGCGACAAGCACGCAGTCGACATCGTCGCGACGCGCGAGCTCGCAAACCGCCTGCGCGCCAACGCCGAGCTTCGTTCCCTCGGGCAACTCCTGCAGCACGGCGTCATCGCCATGATCGACATCGGCCACGGCAACCGCCGGAACCGAGAACTCGCGGGCAGCGGCAACGAGCTCGGAGGTACTGGAGTTAACGGACAGCGCCGTCACCTGCAGGCGATCGGCATGCTGGCGGCACACATCGAGCGCCTGGGTGCCGATAGAGCCCGTACAACCCAGGATGGCAACGCGAAGGCGTCCATCGGGGCCATACGTCGTCTGGAAGGACATTACAGCACGCCTCCGATCATCAGCAACAGCTGCGCGGTGATGCAGCCGAAGATAAGCGAGTCGCTACGATCGAGCATGCCGCCGTGGCCCGGGATAAGGTTGCCGGAATCCTTGACGCCCACACCGCGCTTGATGCGCGACTCGATAAGGTCGCCGATAACGCCCAGAATGGACACGACCACGCCGCACAGCAGCGCATAGGGCAGGCTGAGCTTGTAGAAGTGCGTCGCCCACAGGATGAGCCAAATCAAAACCGAGCCCAGGATGCCGCCGACAAACCCCTCCCAGCTCTTTTTGGGAGAGATCTTGGGAACCATCTTGTGCTTGCCGATACGGCTGCCCACGATGTAGGCAAACGAATCGGAGACCCAAAGGGACGCGCAAACGCCCACTGAAAGCAGGGCACCGGCAAAACCGGGCACGGCATCGCGCAGGAGCACGATGGCCGACAGCATAAAGCCAGTGTAGATGGGGCCCATGAGCGTCACGGCCACATCAGAGATGCGGGTACGCGGCGACCAGACATACCAAATGCCCACAGCGAGCATCAAGGCAAAAAGCAGGGCATTCAGCAACATCGAATCGCCCAACGCCGACAGCGGAAAGAGTACGGCGGCAGCGATACCCATGCGCTCGTTAGCCATCTTGCCATCGAGCCTTGTCATACGGAAAAACTCATAGCAGCACAGACCGCTCATGACAGAAACAAAGATGGCCGTGGGCACGATACCCAAAACCAGGCACAGGATAAAGACAACAGCGTAGACGATACCGGCGGCGGCACGGGTAATAAAGCCCGCCAGCCACGAACCGGTGCCGCTCTTCGCTGCAGGCGCTCCCGCAGTGGCAGCTTTGCGCGCAGGCGTCTTGGGAGCAGATGCCTTGGGACGATCGGACACGATTAAGCCTCCTCGGTCTTGCTCAGTCCACCAAACCTACGGTCACGGCCCTGATAGGCCAAAATGGCGTCGACAAGGCCCCAACGATCAAAGTCGGGCCAATAGGTATCGGTGACGTAGAATTCGGAATAAGCCACCTGCCACAGCAGATAGTTCGAAAGGCGCAGCTCACCAGAGGTGCGAATCACAAGCTCAGGATCGGGAAGGCCGGCGGTATAGAGATGGGAAGCCACCATGTCGTCATCAATTGTGGCAGGATCGATCTTACCGGCGGCAGCGTCGAGTGCAATCTGACGAACAGCGCGGGTAATCTCGGCACGCGCGCCGTAGTTGACGGCAAGCGCCAGCGTCATACCGGTGTGATTGGCGCACTCGGCAAGACCGCGTTCAAAAACGTCGCGGGTCTTCTTGGGCAGCGCGGAAATGTCGCCCAAAAAGACAACGCGCACGTTTTCGCGCTTCAGAAGCGGCAGCTCGTCGATAAACGTCTTGGCAAACAGATGCATCAAGACGTTGACCTCATGCTGCGGACGGTTCCAGTTTTCGGTAGAAAACGCATAGGCAGAAAGCACGTCGACGCCCAGGCGCACGCAGGCGGTAATGATCTCGCGCAACGAGACGATACCTGCCTTATGACCCTCGGTGCGTGCAAGACCGCGCGACGTGGCCCAACGACCGTTGCCGTCCATGATGCACGAGATATGGTGCGGAATGTTATTGAGGTCAAGGTCGGAAAAACCGACGCCCGCAGGGGCGTCGGCAAAGTACTCGACCAGTTTATGCTCGTCGTATTGCACCTTAGATCTCCATGACCTCGGCTTCTTTTTCCTTCAGAAGCTCCTCGACCTTGGCGACATACTCATCGGTGTGCTTCTGGACCTTGGCCTGCTCGCGACGGACATCGTCCTCGGTGAGCTCCTCATCGCGCTCGAGCTTATTGTTGAAGTCGCGACGTATGTTACGGATAGACACCTTGGCCTGCTCGGCGTACTCGCGGCACTCCTTGACGAGCTCGCGACGGCGCTCCTCAGTGGGGGCCGGGAACGGCAGACGAACGACGGTGCCATCTGAGTTGGGGGTAATGCCCAGATCGGAAGCGCCGATGGCCTTGACGATAGCGTTGATGAGCGCCTTGTCCCACGGCTCGATGAGCAGCATGTGGGCCTCGGGGGTCTTGACGGCGGCAACCTGCGTGACCGGCGTGGGAACACCGTAATAATCAACGGTGATGTCGGACAGAATGTTGGCATTGGCGCGGCCGGTACGAACCTTGGAGAAGTTATGCTTGAGGGACTCGAGCGACTTGTCCATATGGGCGGTGATGTTCTCTGCCATGCTTAATCCTCCTGATAGACGAGCGTGCCGACGGGCTCACCCGCGAGCGCGCGCTTGACGGTGTCCTCGCCATCGATGTTGAGGACCAAAATCGGCATACGGTTATCCTGACACAGTGCCGTAGCCGTGGAATCCATAACCTGCAGACCACGGACGAGAACCTCGTGATAGGTAATCTTGTCAAAACGAACGGCATCGGCGCACTTGACGGGATCCTTGTCGTAGATGCCGTCAACCTTGGTGGCTTTAATCAGAATCTCGGCGCCGATCTCGCACGCACGAAGAGCCGCGGCGGTGTCGGTCGTAAAGTACGGATTGCCCGAACCGGCAGCGAAGATGACGACGTTGCCCTTGGACAGATGGTTGATAGCGCGGCGACGAATATAGGGCTCGCAGATCTCGTTCATCTGGATAGCGCTCATCACGCGGCAGGGAACATCGTTGTGCTCGAAGGCATCCTGCAGGGCGAGCGCGTTCATAACGGTTGCCAGCATGCCCATGTAGTCGGCCTGAGCACGCTCCATGCCACCGGCAGCGCCTGCCATGCCGCGGAAAATATTGCCGCCGCCGACAACGACGCCGACCTCATGGCCAACGGCGAGCAGCTCCTTGACCTGCTTGGCAAGATGGTCGGTAACCTTGGGGTCGATGCCATATTGGCCGTCGCCCATCAGTGCTTCGCCGGAAAGCTTAAGAAGCACGCGTTTATATCGGATGTCGGACAAAGCGATCCTCCTTTAATTAGACTCTCAATATGATATCAAAGGCTCTGATAAGAGCCATGAAAAAGCAGGCTGTGAGTAAAACCCACAGCCTGCTCATTACCAGCTACAAGAGCTTATTTACTCGCCACGGACCAGACGGTCAAAGGCAACGACGGTAATGGTGTCGCCGAGCTCCTTGGAGACCTGCTCAGCGTACTTCTTGATGGTGAGGGAGCTGTCCTTGATGAACTCCTGCTCGGTGAGCACGGACTGCTTGTAGAACTTCTCCAGACGGCCGACAGCCATCTTCTCCTGGATAGCCTCGGGCTTGCCGGACTCGGCAGCCTGGGCCATGTAGATTTGCTTCTCGTGCTCGACGGTCTCGGCCGGAACCTGATCGCGGGTAGCGCAGATCGGGGCGACGGCGGCAACCTGAAGGGCAACGTCGTGAGCGAAGGCCTTGAAGGACTCAGCCTGAGCGGTCTCAGCCTTCTCGAAGGCGAACTCGACGAGGACGCCAATCTTACCACCCATGTGGATGTAAGAAGCGAGCGCGCCGTTCTCGGCCTTGCGGGCAGCGAAGCGGGAGATCTTCATGTTCTCGCCCATGATGTGAATCATCTCGGTGAGCTCGGAGGAAACGGTCTCCTCGCCCATCGGCTTCTCGAGCAGAGCGTCGACGTCAGCAGGCTCGGTGGTAGCGACAACCTCAGCGACCTTAGAAGCAAAGCCGGTGAACTTGGCGTTGGAGCCAACGAAGTCGGTCTCGCAGGAGAGCTCAAGCAGAGCGCCGGTCTTGCCATCCTCGGAGACGAACGCGGCGACAGCGCCCTCGTTGGTCTCGCGGCCAGCCTTCTTGGCAGCCTTGGCAAGGCCGTTCTTACGCAGAACGTCGACAGCGGCGTCCATGTCGCCGTCAGCCTCGACGAGAGCCTTCTTGCACTCCATCATCGGGGAGTCGGTCATCTCGCGGAGCTGCTTGACCATAGCGGCGGTAATCTGGGCCATTGTGGTTCCTTTCAAAGAGATGAAAAAGAATTAACTAAGACTGATTTACTCGGCCTTGGGCTCAGCGGCCATCTCGGCCTCGGAGACCTGCTCCTTGCCGGAGCCAGCGAGGCAGGCGTCAGCCATGAGCTCGCACATAAGGGTGACAGCGGAGATAGCGTCATCGTTGCAGGGGATGCCGTACTCGACCTCGTCGGGATCGGAGTTGGTGTCGATCAGGGCGACAACGGGGATGTTCAGGCGCTGGGCCTCCTTGATGGCGTTCTCCTCGCGCTTGGTGTCGATGACGAAGAGAGCCTGGGGCAGACCCTTCATGTCGCGGGCGCCACCGAGGTTGGTCTGGAGCTTGGTGAGCTCCTTACCGAGAACAGCCTGCTCCTTCTTGGGCAGAACAGCCATGCGGCCGTCCTCGACCATGGCCTCGAGCTCCTCCATGCGGTTGATGCGGGAGCGGATGGTAACGAAGTTGGTCAGCATACCGCCGAGCCAACGCTGGTTGATGTAAGGCATGTTGGCGCGCTCAGCAGCGTTCTTGACGGCCTCCTGAGCCTGCTTCTTGGTGCCGACGAACAGCACGTTGCCGCCCTTGGCGACGTTCTTGACGAAAGTATAGGCCTGGTCGGCGTCGAGGATGGTCTGCTTGAGGTCAAGGATGTAGATGCCGTTGCGCTCACCGAAGATGAACGGCTTCATCTTGGGGTTCCAGCGACGGGTCTGGTGACCGAAGTGGCAGCCGGCCTCGAGCAGGGTGCGGATATTAATCTTGGTAGCCATGTTAAACCTCCTGTGGTTTGCCTCCGCGCGGGGTCATCCTCCAAAACCAACCCGGACATGTGCTACCAAAGCCCGGGCACCACGGTATGAAGTAGCCGCGCGTGCGTGATAAAAACCTGTTGCCGTGAAGCAACCCGATGAATGATAGCAGGAATGCTTCTTCCTGCCAACCCGCAATCAAAACCACACACCTGAGTGCGGCGCGGGACGGACCAGCCACTATTCGCCGCGGGGATGGGCTTGAGCCACGGCCCGCTTAAGCCGATCGGGCGTGAGATGCGTGTAGATCTGCGTCGTGGACAGGCTCGCATGACCCAGCAGCTCTTGAACCGAGCGCAGGTCCGCACCGCCCTCGAGCAAGTCGGTCGCAAAGGTATGGCGCATCGCATGCGGGGCGATGTCGGCCGGAATGCCGGCAAGTGTCGCCAGCGTATGGAACCGCCGCCTGAGCATGGCGGCACTCATGCGATTGCCGCGCGCCGATATAAGCAGCGGATGCGCCCCGGTAGCGGGGTCACGGCGCTTTGCCCGAGCGAGCAACTCCGGCCTCCCCTCCTCAATATAGAGACGCGTCGCCTCGAGCGCACGACGATACAGAGGGACGATACGTTCTTTGCTCCCCTTGCCCCACAGGCGCAGCGTGCGTTCGGACCACGCAATGGACTCCACATTGAGTGCTGCGAGCTCAGAGATACGGGCGCCCGAGGCATAGAGCAGCTCGAGCATCGCCGCATCGCGCAGTCCCGCGGGTGTTGAGGTATCAGGCGTCTTGAGCAGCGCCTCCACCTGTTGGGTCGTCAGCACACCGGGTAGATCGCGCGGGAGCTTGGGCGAGGAAATTGCCGAGACCACATCGCCCTCCACGACCCCCTCGGCAGCCATCCACCGATAGAGCGAGCGAACGGCAGACAGATGTGCCGCAAGCGTTCGGGGAGCCACCTGCCCACGCGAAAGCTCGGCAAGATAGCGACGAATGGTGCGCACGTCGGCAGCGAAAGCATCTATATCCTCGCGCTCGCACCAGGCAGCAAAGCGCTCCAGCCTCGAGCCATAGGCCGTCACCGTGTTGGGAGAAAGCCCCTCGACACGTGAGATATAGGCGATAAACGAGTCGACGGTGTCGTACAGGTCAAAGGCTATGACCGGTCGCCTCCAAACAGATCGGGGCGAGTGGCCAGATAGGCATCAAGGGCCTCGAGCGCACGGTCCGCATAGGCCTGGTAGCGGTCGCGCTTGCTGCGGCGCTTACCATCCTCGAGTGGCGGCACCAGGCCAAAGTTGACATGCATAGGCTGATAGCCCACGGTGGCAGGATCGGTCGCATAACCCACGAGCGCACCCAGGGCGCCCACACGCGGCAACTCGACGCCCGCGGCACCGATAGCCTCGGCATAGGTGTTGAGCGCCGCGAGCAGACCTGTCGCCACGGCTTCCATGTACCCCTCGGTGCCGGTGATCTGACCGGCCAGGCGCACGCCGGTACCGGGCACGGCAAAGGTGCCATCGAGCACGTGCGGGGCGTCGACAAAGGTATTGCGGTGCATGACACCATAGCGGAAGAACTCAGCGTTCTCCAGGCCCGGCACCATATGGAAGACGCGCTTCTGCTCGCCAAAGGTCAGGTTGGTCTGGAAGCCCACCAGGTTATAGGCGGTCTTCTCCTTGTTCTCGGCACGCAGCTGAATCGCCGCCCAGGGGCGACGTCCGGTACGCGGGTCGGTGAGGCCGACGGGCTTCATGGCACCAAAGCGGATGGCATCCTTGCCGGTGCGCGCGACCTCCTCGGCGGGCTGGCAGGCCTGGAACAGATCGCCACCCTCAAAGTCTTTGAGCACCACGCGGTCGGCCGTGGTAAGCGCCTCGATAAAGGCCTCGTACTCCTCCTTGTTGAGCGGAGCGTTGAGATAGTCGCCGCTCCCCTGCTCCTCGTAGCGCGACTGCGAGAACAGCACGTCCATATCGAGCGTGGAGGCATCGACGATCGGCGCCGCGGCATCGAAGAACGCAAGGGCGTCGCCACCGACGAGCTTCATGACCTCTTCGCTCAGCGCAGGTGAACACAGCGGGCCCGCGGCAATGACCACGTGGCCCTCGGGAATCTGCGTGACCTCGCCGTGCACGACCTCGATATTGGGACGAGCGGCAACTTCGGCCTCGACAAGCTCGGAAAACTTGACGCGATCGACCGCTAAGGCGCCACCGGCGGGAACAGCCGCGCGATGGGCGCAATCGAGCAGAACTGAACCCATGCGCTCAAGCTCGGCCTTCAGCAAACCAGCCGCGGAATCCGGACGGGTCGACTTAAACGAATTGGAGCAGACGAGCTCTGCCAGGTGATCGGTATGGTGGGCCGGGGAGCTCACCTGGGGGCGCATCTCGCACAGCTTTACGGCAAACCCGCGATCTGCCAGCTGGATCGCGCACTCCGAACCCGCCAGACCGCCACCGATAACTGTCACCTGATCGAACTGCATCTGCAAACACCTTTCTAATTGACACGTTTTCCATTGTGACCGAAGGGTGTCTGGGCGTGAAGGGCAAACTTGGAGGGCGCATACCTTCCATCCATCATGCGCTCGATAAGACCCTCGAGTTCAAGCGAACCCAAGAGTTTGAGTACGCCGACAGCATCGAGCGAGACGAGCGCCGCGATGTCGTCGACCTTGAGCGGAGAGGCGATGAGCGCATGCATCACGGTCTGCTGCGTTGAATCCAGGTCGGCAATGCCGGGAGCATCGGGGCGCGAGTAGCGCAGGGTTCCATAGATGCGTGAGATAGCCATCTCGATAGATTCCTCGTCGATGATGCAGCAGGCACCGTTCGCAATGAGGTAATTCGTGCCACGCGACTCGGGCGATAGGATAGACCCCGGTACGGCAAGAAGTTCTCGCCCCAAATCCATAGCAGCCTCGGCTGTAGAAAACGTCCCGGAAGGCATACCCGCCTCGGATACAAAGAGGGCTTGCGACAGGGCCGCGATCACGCGATTGCGGCGCGGAAAGGCAAACTTGCGAGGACCCATGCCCCACGGGGAGATCGACACGACCGCGCCACCCGTATCGAGCGTGCGCGTAATTAGCCCCGCGCTCGAGCGCGGATAGACCACGTCGGCGCCCGTCCCCAGCACCACGACGTGTTTGCCGCCAGCGTTGACCGCAGCCCAACCCGAGGCCTGGTCGCAACCGACCGCGCCGCCCGAAACTACCGTCACCCCCGCCTCGACCGCCACCTTTGCCGCAAGCTCTGCCACGGCAAGACCATACGGCGAGGCCTTGCGCGCGCCGATGATGGAGAGCGCGGGCGTCGAAAGCACCTCGGGGTTGCCGCGCACATAGAGCGTCTGGGGTACATCAGAAAGCTCCAAAACAGTCTCGGGATACAACGCATCACCTGGATGCAGCTCAAAGGTCCCCTCGGCCATCATTGGTCCCTCCTTCCCTGATACATCGCCGCCTCGAGCACGTGGTCCTGCGTCACTTGCTCGCTCTCGGCGACATCTGCGATCGTACGCGCAATGCGAACCAGGCGCACGATGCCGCGGCCCGTGAGATGCGTGCGCTTCGACAGGCCGAGCACACACTTCTCCGCCGCATCATCGAGCTCAAAGGTCGATACGACGCCGTCAATGGACCGCGTCTCGTCATCCTCGGCCTCGGCATCCGCATCGTCCATACGGGACTCGCGCCAGGCGCGAAAGGCGCGACCGCGCACAACGTAGTCACGTAACTCGGCCGACGACATGCCCTCCGCTCCCTCGATAATCACCTGGGGGTCGGGACGGGTCACATCGATCATCATGTCGATACGGTCGGCCAAAGGGCCGCGCAGTTTAGACCGATAGCGCTCGACCATCGCCGCTGAGCAGCGACACGGTACCTCGCGATCGCCCAAAAAACCGCAGGGGCAGGGATTGCTCGCAGCCAGCAGCTGAAAGCGCGACGGGAAGGTAAAGGCCCCGTCGACGCGTACGATCCTCACATAGCCGCGCTCGATGGGCTGACGCAGCGTCTGCAGCACACCCGTGGGAAACTCGGCAAGCTCGTCCAAAAAGAGCACGCCGCCATGAGCCAGGCTAATCTCACCCGGATGCACCGGGCGTCCTCCGCCAATGAGGCCAGCCGTTGAAATGCTGTGATGGGGACTTCGAAACGGCCGATGACCTGCCAATAATCCATCGATGTTCTCGCCCAAGACCGAATGGATGCACAGCGCCTCCTGCTGGTCCTCAACGGAAAGCTCTGGCAGGATGCCGGTCATACGACGGGCGAGCATCGTCTTGCCCGATCCCGGGGACCCGATCATAAGCAAACCGAGCTCACCCGCTGCCGCCAGCGCCATGCCGCGTTTGGCAACCTCCTGCCCCAGCACGTCGGCATAGTCGAGCTCAGGCTCAAAGGTCGCCTCAACACCCTCGGAATCCAGATAATGACGCACGGCATCGCCCATGCCGCGAGCAAGCTGAGACAGATGATCGATAAAGCCGCAATCCACGCCCGCAAGCGGCACATGCTGATCGGACCTGCCGGCGATAAAGGACAGCCCCATGTCGCGAGCCAGCAGCTGAAACGCCACCTCGCCCTTGACAGGAAGCACCGTACCGTCCAAGCCAAGCTCACCAGCGATAAGACAACGATCGAGGTTGTCGCGGGGAATCTGACCATCGGCCGCCAATACCGCGATGGCGATGGGCAGATCAAAGCCGCTACCGGTCTTGCGAATATCGCCGGGCGCCAGATTGACCGTAATGCCCGAGCGCGGGATCTCGAACCCGGCGGAGCGCATCGCGCAGCGAATACGACCGCGTGACTCCATCACCTCCATACTCGGAATGCCGAGCATCTGGATGCCCGGAACACCACCGGCAAGCGAGACCTCGACCGTGACGTGAATCGCCTCGACGCCACGGATGCAGGCCGCGTGAACGGCAAACGTCTCGAACGCCATCACGACACCTGCCAATCGAACGCGTTGTACTGATGCTCGATCTCGGCGATATGCCCGCCACGAATGGTGACACCCACGGCATCGAAGCGAATCGCCTTGAGCGGATAATGCTCCATGAGATAGCAACTTGCGATGCGGCGGTAGCGGCGTTGCTTTTGGGCGTCCACGGCCTCCTCAGGAAAGACCCGCGCGCTGCAATCCAGTGCAACGCGTCTGGTCTTGACCTCGGCCATCACCACGACATCGTCGAGCTCATCGAGCAGCACCAGATCGGCCTCGCCCTCGGCGCAACGATAACCCTGCTCCAGCAAGGTGTAGCCGCGCTCGTTAAAGTAGTCGATGGTGATCAGCTCGCCCAGCATGCCCAGCTCGCGGGGACTGAGTCCCTTGATAAACTCAGGCGTCATCGCCCCGCAGTCGAGCTCGCCGTTTTCCCAACGCTCCTTGAGCTGCTGCGTCTTGCTCTTTTTGCTTGCGGCACTCATGGGGTCTCCTTTCCCGCACGCTGCATTGCCCCGATGATGAGGGCACCTTTCGTGCGGGTAAGTACCGGAAGCAAACCAAAAGCTGACCAAATGCCGTCAAAAAACGGGCCGTATGCAGCAATGGTGTTGTATACGGCCCGCTACCAGCAGGTTTATAAAACCCCAGAGGTCCCTGTCTCCACAATTGACCTAGAAAAGGCGCTCAGTCTGCAGAAAGTTTCCGCAAAAGCTCACACGGTGCAGTGGACAAAGTCCATGTTTGCGAATGGCCTCGATATGCTCGGGGCTTGCATAGCCCTTCGACTCGGCCAGATGGTACTCGGGATACTCGGCGTCGTACTCGACCATCATCTCGTCACGCGTGACCTTGGCCATGATGGACGCCGCGGCGATGCAGGCGATTTTGGCATCACCCTTCACCACATCGCGCTCGTTAGGAACGGCGCCCAAGGGGTTGCCATCCATGAGGACGCAGTCGGGTTCAAGTCCCGTATCGGCCACGGCGCCCGCAACGGCAGCACGGATAGCACGGGCCATGCCCATCTCATCGATATCCGCAGGAGCGATATGGCAAAAACCGATCGCCGTCGCCACCTCGGCAATCTTCACTGAGAGCAACTCGCGGCGCGCGGGCGTGAGCTTTTTGGAATCGTTGATACCCCAGACGCGCGGCTCCATAGGAAGACAGACGGCGCATACCGTCAAAGGGCCGGCCACCGATCCGCGACCTACCTCGTCGACACCAACGACCACCCCATCGCCGCCAAGCTCATGCATAAGCTCGTACATGTCATTGACGCGCTCGCGCTCGGCAAGCTCTTTGTCATGGCGTTTGAGGGCGCGTTCACAAGCCTTGATCACCTGCTGGCGCGGGTCCTCGCGATAATGCTCCACGAGGGCGGGAATCTCCTCAAACGTAGCGCTCGCCAACTCACCGGCAACCTGCGATGCCGAAACCGAGCTCGTCATGTTGGCCATACCAGGCCCTCCTTGCATGCAAATCAGATAAAAAGAAGGGCCACCCGAAGGTGACCCTTGTGTCCAAACGAGTGGACAGACGCTGCGATCTTCTTAGCGCTTCTCGGGGATGCGAGCAGCCTTGCCCACCTTGTCGCGGAGGTAGTACAGCTTGGCGCGACGGACGCGACCATGGCGAACGACCTCAAGCTTGGCGATCTTGGGGCTGTGAAGCGGGAAGGTACGCTCAACACCGACACCGAAGGACATCTTGCGGACGGTGAAGGTCTCGCGGGCACCGGCGCCGGCCATGCGGATGACGTCGCCCTGGAAGACCTGGATGCGCTCGCGGTCGCCTTCCTTAATGCGGTAGTGAACCTTGACGTTGTCGGCGACGCGAACCTGAGGAATGTCCTCGCGGATCTGCTGACGCTCGATTGCGCGGATGTAATCCATGTGCAATTCCTTACTCTTCTAGAGGTGCCGTACCATCTTGGCCGGCACGTAGTTGAACAAACGTATTCGAGTATACACGCGCGGGTTTCTGCTGCAAGAACAATTTTTTACGCAGACAAAAAGACAAAACCCGCACATGATAACCGCCCGCCTCACGAATGAGACGGGCGGCATGAAGGGGGGCTACACTAGACGTCGATGTGCGGGGCGCTAGGCGTTGCGCTTGGCCTCGAGCTTGGCCTGAGCGGCAGCCAGGCGTGCGAGGGGCACGCGATAGGGCGAGCAGGACACGTAGTCCACGTCGGCCACGTTAAACAGGCCCTTGATGGACTTGGGGTCGCCGCCGTGCTCGCCGCACACGCCAAAGTGCATGTCGGGATTGGTGGCGCGACCCTTCTCCACGGCCATGCGCACGAGCTCGAGAACCGCCGTGTCGATGGTCTCGAAGGGGTTGTCCTTCAGGATCTTCTTGTGCAGGTACAGCGGAATGAACTTGGCCTCGGCATCGTCGCGGGAGAAGCCAAAGGTCGTCTGGGTAAGGTCGTTGGTGCCAAAGCAGAAGAAGTCGGCGTGCTGGGCGATCTCGTCGGCGACCATGCAGGCGCGCGGCAGCTCGAGCATCGTGCCCACGGGAATGTTGAGCTCGACGCCCTCCTCGGCGGAAACCTTGGCGATGACACGCTCGATGACCTCGCGGGTCTGGACATGCTCTGCCGTGATGGAAACGAGCGGAACCATGATCTCGGGGCGTGGGTCGACACCCTCCTTGATAAGGCGGGCAGCAGCCGTGGCGACGGCGCGAACCTGCATGAGCGGCAGATCGCTAAAGACGACGGACAGGCGCACACCACGCAGGCCGAGCATCGGGTTGGACTCGACCATGCCGTCGATACGACGCAGGCGGGCACGCAGGGCGGCAAGCTCTTCCTCGCTGGCGCCAGCGGCTTCCTTCTTAGTGATGGCGACCTCAAGCTCGCGAGGATCATCCAGGAACTCATGCAGCGGCGGATCAAGCAGGCGAACGACCACATCGCGGCCGGACATGGTCTTGAACATCGCCAAGAAGTCCTCGGTCTGAACCTTGAGCAGGTCGGCCAGGGCCTGCTGCTTCACGGCCTCATCGTCAGACAGGATAAAGCTCTGGATGATGTTCTTGCGATCGCCCAGGAACATGTGCTCGGTGCGGCACAGACCGATGGCCTCGGCGCCAAACTCGAGCGCGAGCGCAGCATCCTCGGGGTTGTCGGCGTTGACGCGCACGTGGTTGGCGTGACCGTCGGTCTCGTCCAAACGGATCTCATCGGCCCAGGACAGGATGGTGTCCAGGTCGCCGGTGAGCTCGGCCGAAACCAGATCGACGGCACCATCGACGACGATACCCTGGGTGCCGTCGATGGAGATGACATCGCCCTCGCGCAGCACACGGTCGCTGCCCTCGATGCGCACGACCTTCTCTGCCGCGTCAATGTGGAAGCGCTCAACGCCGCAAACGCAGGGCGTACCCATGCCGCGGGCGATAACGGCGGCATGGCTCGTCTTGCCACCGTGGCTGGTCAGGATGCCCTCGGCGGCAACCATACCCTTCAGGTCGTCGGGGTTGGTCTCCCAGCGAACCAGAATGACTTTATGCCCCTCGGCGGAACGTGCAACGGCGTCATCACTCGAGAACACGACCTCGCCCACGGCGGCACCGGGGCTGGCGTTAAGGCCGCTGGCCAGGGCCTCGTACTTCTTGGAGGCATCGAACTGCGGGTGCAGGAGCTGGTCGAGCTGTGCGGGGTCGATGCGGCTCACGGCCTCCTCGCGGGTGATGAGGCCCTCCTCGACCATCTCGATGGCGATGCGCAGGGCGGCTGTGGCGGTGCGCTTGCCCACTCGGGTCTGGAGCATCCAGAGCTTGCCCTGCTCGATGGTGAACTCGATATCGCACATATCGCGATAGTGATCCTCGAGCGTCAGGAACACGCGCTCGAGCTCCTCACCTGCAGACTCGAGGCCCGGGGTGGTCTTGAGGTCGGCGATGGGCTCGGTGTTGCGGATGCCGGCGACAACGTCCTCGCCCTGGGCGTTCACCAGAAAGTCGCCGTAGAACTCCTTAGTGCCGTCGGCCGGGTTGCGCGTAAAGGCAACGCCGGTCGCGGAGGTCTCGCCCTTATTACCAAAAGCCATGGCCTGCACGTTGACGGCGGTACCGAGCTCGTCGGAGATAGCATGCTGCTTGCGGTAGATGCACGCACGCTCGTTCATCCAGCTGCCAAAGACAGCCTGAATGGCAAGGCGCAGCTGAAGCTCCGGGTCGTGCGGGAAGACGGGCTTGCCGTCGGCGACCTCGAGCTCGGGGTACAGGGCGGCCTCAACGTTGTCGGAGAAGATCCCCTTGAAAGTCTCGACGAGCTCCTGCAGGTCCTCGGCCGAAAGCTCGGAATCGACGCGAACGCCGGCGACCAGGCGCGCCTGGGTCAGAGCGTTCTCGAACAGGTCGGCATCGACGCCCATGACGACGTTGGAAAACATCTGGATAAAGCGGCGGTAGCTGTCCCAGGCAAAGCGCGGATTCTGCGTCTGCGCGATAAGGCCCTGGACGGAATCGTCGTTGAGGCCCAGGTTGAGGACCGTGTCCATCATGCCGGGCATGGAGAACGGAGCGCCCGAGCGAACCGACACGAGCAGCGGGTCGGAGGCGTCGCCGAGCTTCTTGCCACAACGGGCCTCGAGGTCGGCCTCGGCGGCAACGATCTCATCGAGTGCGCCCTCGGGCCAGACGTTACCGGCACCGGAATACTCAACACAGGTCTGGCAGGTAATGGTAAAGCCACCGGGGACCGGCAGGCCGATGCGGCTCATCTCGGCAAGGTTTGCGCCTTTGCCGCCAAGCACAAAGTTCATGGACTTGTCGCCCTCAGTGACACAGGTGCCCTGGGCGTCGGTTCCAAAACGGTAAACCCTCTTGCAATCGCTCACGATGCTTCCCCTTCCATGCGCTCACGCGCACGACCGTGGTAACGAATCGACCCGCCGGATGCGGGCCGTGAGGGAACTATACGGCGGGTTTTGGACAGGCTTGAGCAGAGGGTGCGCGGTTTGGTAAACGTGCTAAAACTGGCGGTAAACGGTAGGTAAAGGTGGTTACCTTATGAAGATACCACTACAAGGAAAATGCAGGTCGGATGCGATGCTTTTGCTAAATCGCTTTACCATTTATCAGCATTATTTCCAAGTATTCTCCTTGGGTAGCTAAAAGAGCCCCGTCCCAAATTAGCTACCCAAACAACCTTGTCCCAAGTGAGCTACTTTTGTTGAGCGCGGCGGGCGGCACGGCGGGCCCTTGCCTCTTGAATCTCTTCGAGGTGGGCAATGATCTCGGCAGCGCTTTCCTCGATGGCTTTGCCGTCGGTACGCACCACAAAGCAGCCCAGGCGTTTCATGAGCGCGCGGGCTTCCGCAAGCTCACTACGCACGCTCTCAGGCTCGGCATAAGAGCCGGCAACGGCACGGGCGTAGTCATCGCCCAATCGGCTATCGCGAATTTCGGAAATCACATCGACGGTCGAAATCAGGCCGAACAGGCGCATCGGGTCGACCTCGTAAATCGACTTGGGCGGCTCCATGCCATGCGCCAGTGGGACATTGGCGACCTTGTAGCCCTGATAGGCTAAATACATCGACAGCGGCGTCTTGGATGTACGCGACACACCCAGCAGCACGATATCAGCACCCGACAGATCGTCACAACCACGACCGTCATCGTGCTCAACGAAATACTCCATGGCCTCGATACGATGGAAATAGCGGTCATCGGTCTTGTGAATCACGCCCGCAACGCCCTTGGGCGGCACACCGATGAGCGACGACAGCACGGCAAGCGTCGGGCCGATCAGGTCGACCGAGCGAATGTGCAGCATGCCCAAGTAGTCGAGTACGCGAGCACGAAGGGCCGGGTCGACGATGGTATGGAACACGGCGATATCGCGATGGTCGGCATCGACGCGCGGCCCCACAAATGACTTGACCTGCTCCACGGAGGTCACCTTAGGCAGGCGAAAAACACGAAAAGCCCCTTCATCAAATTGCCCGGACGCCGCAAGCACCACCTCACAAGCGGTATCGCCGAGCGAGTCGGAGATAACGATAACGGTGGGACGAGCGGTGACCGGGCAATCCATGCGGGGCTCCTTATGCGCTTATGCGCAGGCTGGCTTACTTTTTGCGGGCAAGCTCACCGATGTTGGCGATGCCGGAGAAAACGGCCTCGAAGCGGTTGAGCAGCTTAAGGCGATTATCGCGAAGCTGCTCGTCCTTGTCCATGACCATGACCTCATCGAAGAAACGGTCGATGGGGGCACGCAGGGCGGCAAGCGCGGCAAATGCGGCGGGGTAATCCTCGGCAGCAAGGGCGGCATCGACAGCGGTCTGGGCAGCCTCAGAGGCGTCGGCGAGCGCGAGCTCGGCCTCGCCCATCAGGCTGCGGTCGTAGTCCGCGCCCAGCTCGGGCTTGGAGATATGCGCGGCGCGGGCATAGGCGGTCGCCAGGTTGTCGAACGTCTCAGCGTCGTTCTTGCGGGCCTCGTCGAGGGCGGCGCAGCGGGCGAAGAAGACGGACGGGGCGATGATGTGCACCGCGGAGACGGCGGCGACGGTATCGGCCGGGATCTTTTCGTCGCGGGCCATGCTCACCAGACGACCGTGGAAGAAGTCGCGAACCTGCTGGGCGACCTCGGCGGCGTCGAACTCAATGCCCTGCTCGCTGTAAAGCTGCAGAGCAAAGTCAATCAGCGACGTGGGGTCGATCGGCAGACGGTCGCGCAGAATGTTGATGATGCCGATAGCGGCACGACGCAGCGCGTAGGGGTCGGAGGAGCCGGTCGGGGGCTCGCCGATGGCAAAGATACCGGCGATGGTATCGAGCTTGTCGGCGCAGGCCACGATGCAGCCAGCGGTGCCCTCGGGCAGCTCGTCACCTGCGAAGCGGGGACGATAGTGGTCGCGGATAGCATGAGCGACCTCGTCATTCTCCCCCATCGCGGTGGCGTAGTAACCGCCCATCACGCCCTGCTGGCTCGTGAACTCGACGACGGCGTTGGACACCAGGTCGGCCTTGCACAGGTGAGCGGCGCGGCCGGCATCTGCGGCCAAGTGGGCACCCAGGTGAGCCTCGCGGGCAATAGCGAGCGCGAGCTGCTCAATACGCTCGGACTTGGCAAGCACGCTGCCGAGCTTCTCCTGGAAGGCGACCTTGGCCAGGCGCTCACGGAACTCGTCGAGGGAGATCTTCAGGTCCTCCTCGTAGAAGAACTTGGCATCGTCCAGACGGGCGCGCACGACGCGCTCGTTGCCGTCGATCACGCGCTCGGCGTTCTCGGGCTTGCTATTGGAGACAACCACGAACTCACGCGTGAGCTTGCCCTCGCCGTCATAGATCGGGAAGTAGCGCTGGTTGGTGAGCATGGACTCGCAGATGATCTCGTGCGGGACCTTGAGGAACTCCTCATCGAAGGTACCGACGAGCACCGTCGGCCACTCGCAGAGGTTGACGACCTCCTCGAAGACCTTCTTGGGCGTATCGACATGGCAGCCGGGACGGGCAGCCTCGACCTCGGCGATACCGGCGAGAATCGCCTCGCGACGGCGCTCGGCAGAAAGCACGCCGGCGTCCTCGAGCACCTGCTCGTAGGCGGCGGGGCTAGCGACAACGTGGTCACCGGGGCCAAGCACGCGATGGCCGCGCGTGGTGTTGCCGCTCGTCACGTCGGCAAACGACACGGGCACAACATCCTCGCCCAAAAGGCAGCAAATCCAGCGGACCGGGCGCACGAAGGTGGCGTGCTCGTGGCCCCAGCGCTGGGAGCGGTAGTTGGGCCACTGCAGGCCGGCGATGGTCTTCTCGCACAGAGCCGTCAGGATCGGAGTAGCCGGAGCGGAGGGAATGTTCTTCTCGGCAAAAACATACTCGCGACCGTCCGTATCCTCGCGACGGACCAGGTCCTCGGCAGCCACACCGCACTTGCGGGCGAAGCCCTGGGCGGCCTTGGTGGCGTTGCCGTCGGCATCGAAGGCAATGTTTGCCGCGGGACCGCGCTTGACCTCGTGAACCTCATCGGTCGCAGTGGCGACGTTGGCCACGAGCGCAGCCAGACGACGCGGACTCGAGATCACGCGGACCTCGCCATGGGCCAGACCGGCCTCGTCGAGGCCCTTGGCGATCATGGTGCCAAGCTGCTTGACGGCATTGTTCAGCGGTGCGGAGGGCATTTCCTCCGTACCGATCTCAAACAGGAAATCCTTAGCGTCTGCCATGGCTTACGCCACCTCGCCTTCCTGGTCGGCATTCTCGTTGACTCCGGCGACCTCGGCCATGTAGGCCTCGCAGCACGCCTTGGCGACGGCGCGGACGCGCAGGATGTAGTTGGCACGCTCGACCGCGGACAGGGCGCCACGGGCATCGAGCAGGTTGAAAGCGTGGCTGCACTTCATGACACAGTCGTACGCCGGCAGCGGCAGCTTACGCTCCAGGCAGGAGTGGCACTCAGCCTCGTAGTCGTCAAACTTCTGACGCATCATCTCGACGTTAGCGACCTCAAAGTTGTAGGCGCTAAACTCGCGCTCGTTCTCGAGGAACACGTCGCCATAGGTCATGGGCGTACCGTCGGGCAGGTAGCTCCACACCAGATCGTAGACCGAGTTGACGCCCTGGGCGTACATGGCGATACGCTCCAGGCCATAGGTAATCTCGACGGGCACGGGGTCGACCTCGATACCGCCCACCTGCTGGAAGTACGTAAACTGCGTGACCTCCATGCCGTTGAGCCAGACCTCCCAGCCAAGGCCCCAGGCGCCCAGGGTCGGGCTCTCCCAGTCGTCCTCGACAAAGCGAACGTCATGGTCGTTGGGGTCCAGGCCAATGGCGGCCAGCGAACCCAGGTAGAGCTCCTGGGCGTTGACCGGCGACGGCTTGATGAGCACCTGGAACTGATAGTAGTGCTGCATGCGGTTAGGGTTCTCGCCGTAGCGGCCGTCGGCGGGACGGCGGCAAGGTTGAGCATAGCAGGTGCGCCACTCGGCGGGACCGAGCGAGCGCAGCGTGGTCGCGGTATGGAAGGTACCGGCACCGACCTCGGAGTCATAGGGCTGCATAATGACGCAGCCCCGCTCGCCCCAGTACTGCTGGAGGCGCAGGATGATGTCTTGGAAGGAAAGCGATGAAGCGTTCATGCCTCTAATATCCCCTCGTCGAAACGAATACACGGTTAGGTACTGTACTATAGCGGTTTTTAATCGATAGCGCCGATGCGGTTGAGCGGCCAGTAACGCACAAGCGCCACAGCGATCAAATCAGAGCGATCGACGGGACCAAAGTAGCGTGAGTCGGCAGAGTTCTCTCGATTGTCGCCCATCACCCACACGCACCCGTCGGGAACGGTGTAGGGGTAACTCACCTGGGCGCCAGGCGCTTGGACCGAAAGCGGCCAGCTCATGCCGGTCGTATAGTCCTCATCGAGCGCCTGGCCGTCAACGACCACGCGACCGTCCTGCAAATCGACCGTCTGGCCGGCCGTGGCGATAACGCGCTTGACAAGAACATCGTGCTCGGAGGTGCCATCGGGGTTGTGGAACACCACGATATCACCCTGTTTGACGGGCTGACCGAGCTCGAGGCTCACCTTTTGTGCCAGGATCTGGTCGCCAATCTCGATCGTGTCCTCCATGGAGCCGGTGGGCACCACAAAGGGCTCGACCACAAAGGTGCGGATCAGGAAGGTGGCCACGAGCGCGATTACGATGACCGCGATCCACTCAAAGGCGCCCCTCAACGCGGAATGCTGCGATGGAACCATTCTCACTCCTCGCTCTGCGAATACGAAGCGTCCAGAATCTCCTGCGCGTATGCGCGCTCCTGGGGCGTAAGCCGCGCCGTCTCGATCAGGTCGGGACGCCAGCGGCAGGTGCGCTCGATGGCATTCTTACGGCGCCAGGCGTCAACCTTGGCATGGTCACCGCTCACGAGCACCGGCGGCACGCCCTCGCCGTTGAATTCGGCAGGACGGGTGTACTGCGCATACTCGAGCAGGCCTCCGTCCTCGGCGGTCGAGAACGACTCGTCGACGTTGCTCATCTCGTCACCAAGGGCGCCGGGAATCAGGCGTACGACGGCATCGGCAACGACCATAGCGGGAAGCTCGCCGCCCGTGAGCACGTAATCGCCGATCGACAGGCGCTCGTCGGCATACGCATAGGCACGCTCGTCGACACCTTCGTAACGGCTGCACACAAACAGCAGGCGCTCGCTTTTGAGCAGGCGCTCGGCCACATGCTGCGTAAAGGGCTCGCCGCACGGGGTGAAGAACACCACCGTCGGCTTGGGGCCCTCCGCGCTAATGGCCTCGATGGCCTCGGCGATAGGCTCGACCTTCATGAGCATGCCCTGCCCGCCGCCGTACGGCTCGTCATCGACGGTACGATGGCGGTCGTGCGTCCAGCCGCGCAGGTTATACGCCTTAAAATCAAAAAGGCCGGCCTTGCGGGCGCGGCCCAAAATCGATGTGGACATGACGGGCTCAAACATCTCGGGAAAGACCGAAAGGGTCTCGATCAGCATGTTGTCCTCCCTACTTGTCCATATCGATCAGGCCGTCCATAACGTGGACGGAAATTGTTCCTGTGTCGGGAAGATCGAGCACAACCTGCTCGATCACGGGAATCAGTACCTCGCCGTACCGATCGCCCTCGACAACCCAAACATCGTTAGCGGGCGTCGACATGATCTCGACGATCGTGCCGAGTGAACCGAAGCGCTCGTCGACCACCTCGCGACCCATCAGGTCGGTATAGGCGGCGTCGAGTGAATCGAGCTCAAAGTCGTCACGATTTGCCAGCACATAGCATCCCGTGATGCCCTCGGCGGCCGTCAAGTCGTCAATGCCCTCAAACGAGACCAGATCGCCATCGCCCGTATCGGTGACGGACACGACCGTGCAAAAGCGGTCGCGCTTGAGCGCCGGCGGCGTCAGGGCGACGCGCATACCCGGCTCTAATACAGAAGGAAGCCCCCGCAGCGGCTGCGCGAGGACCTCCCCCTTCCTTCCGTGTGGCTTGACCACACGGGCGATGTTTTTGTACTGGGACCTCAAGGTCCTAGCCCAGAACCTCTACCTCGACAGCAGTGTCGAGGCGAGCGGCCAGTGCACGGGCGAGCGTGCGAATGGCCTTGATGGTACGGCCACGACGGCCGATGACCTTAGCGACGTCATCCTCGGCGACAGAAACCTCGATCGTAGAGGCGTCGTCACCATCGATGACCTCAAGGCTCACGGAATCCGGGTCGTCGACGATCTGAACAACGAGATATTCGACGAGATCGGCGATGCGATCTGAGAGCATTGCCTCACCCTCGAGCTGTGCAGCGTCAACCTCAGGCACGATTTACTCCTCGGCGCCCTCAGCGGCCTCAGCGGCAGCCTTAGCGGCCTCGGCCTCTTTGGCGAGCTGCTTCTTGGACTTCTTGACGACGGTCTCGGTCTTCTCGCCCTCGTTGGCGGCCTTGACCAGAGCGGCGACGGCGTCGGTGAGCTGAGCGCCCTTGGACTGCCAGTCAGCGATCTTCTCGAGGTCGAGGTTGATGGTCTTGGGGGCGGTCATCGGGTTGTAGCGGCCAACCTCCTCGATGATACGACCGTCACGCGGGGCGCGGGAATCGGCGACGACGACACGGTAGTACGGACGCTTCTTAGCGCCGTGACGAGCAAGGCGAATCTTGACTGCCAAAGGAAACTCCTCCAACCAAGCAGCTTTAGGCTGCAACTACAAACAAACAGTTGAACATAATACGCCATCGACGCGGGCAGGTGAAGTCCGTGAGACCAACTTCTTCGGTGTAGTCGAGGGCAAATCCATATCTTAGACAAGAATTCGGGATTTGCAAGCACATACACGCACCCCACATGAGCTGCGCGGTATACTCATGACATGGAAAGATGCGAACATACATACGGTTATGAGGATGCCATGGGCGTCACACCGCCTCCCTGGACGGGTTCGGCGGTGGGCCTCATGGACCTCGATGCATTTTTTGCGAGCGTGGAGATGCTCGATCATCCCGAATGGCGCGGAAAGCCACTCATCGTGGGCGGAGACGCCGACTCGCGTGGCGTCGTGTCCACGTGTTCGTATGAGGCACGTCGCTTTGGCGTGCGCTCTGCCATGGCCTCGGCCGAGGCGCGGCGCTTGTGCCCGCAAGCCATTTGGACGCACGGGCACTTTGATCGCTACCGCGAGGTGAGCGCGCAGGTCATGGCGATTCTTGCCGAGGAGACGCCGCGCGTTGAGCGCGTATCCATCGACGAAGCCTTTATCGATATCACACCGGGTCGCTTTGCGCCCGAGGACCCACTGCTGGTTGCACGGCGTATAAGCGACCGTGTGGCAGCGCTGGGAGTGACGTGCTCCATTGGCGTGGGCTGCAACAAGACGGTCGCAAAGATCGCAAGCGAGCGGGATAAGCCGTTTGGGCTGACCATCGTGCGCCCCGGAACCGAGCAGCGCTTTTTGGCCGCGCTGCCGGTATCTGCCATGAGCGGCATCGGGCGCTCGGCCGAGGAGCGACTGCGCCGTATGCGCATCTACACGCTCGGCGAGCTGTCACGCGCGCCGGAATCCACCTTGGCCTCTATTTTTGGCGTCAACGGCGAACGTATGCGTCAGCGTGCGCTGGGACTTGAAATCTCCGAAGTCACGAGTCTCGATGAAGAGCGCGAGGTCAAGTCGGTCAGCAATGAACGCACCTTTGCGAAAGATTTGACTGAGCGCGGGGACATCGAAGCGGCGATTGCGCTGCTGGGTGAGTCGGTTGGACGCCGCCTGCGCCGTCAGGGACTGACGGGCGGCACGGTAACGCTCAAGCTTAAGTATTCGTATGGCAGCGGGCGTACGGCACAGCGCCGGCTGTCTCATCCGACCGACGATGAGAACATCTTCGTGGCGGTTGCACTCGAACTGCTCGACAACATCTGGCAGGAAGGCATGCATGTTCGCTTAGCGGGCATCGGCATGAGTGACTTCGACCACCAAGGCGGCATCCAGACCGACCTGTTCTGCGAAGTCGACGACCGCGGAGCCCAATCAAGCGACCGTCGTGACCTCTCGGTCGCTATCGACGCCGTCCGAGACAAGTTCGGCGACACCGCCCTATCTTTCGGCCGCCAATCCCGCTTCAACGATAACCGCCTTTAGGCAAAAAGAAAGCCGGGCAGGTGCGGAAAACCGCAACTGCCCGGCGAAATGCGCGAAGCTAGCTAAAAAGCCCCGTATCAAATGAGCTACTAGAGGAGATTGAGGGGGAGCTGGGGGGCGTCACCCCAGAGCTTTTCTAGGCGGTAGAAGTCGCGGGCTTCGGGAGTGAAGACGTGGACGACGACCGAACCGTAGTCCATGAGCATCCAGGTCTTCTGCTCGCGGCCCTCAATGGAGAACGGATGCTCGCCGCAAGCCTCGGCGACCTTCTCCTCGATCTCGTCGACGATCGAATCGACCTGGCGGTTGTTGGTACCGGTGGCAAGCACAAAGTAGTCGCACACGTCGGAAAGCTCGGTCAGGTCGAGCACCTGCACGTCCTCGCCCTTCTTGTCGTAGGCGGCCTGCGCGGCGGCGCGGGCGACATCCTCGGCGGCGACACCGCTCGCGGACAGCGAGGCGGCGGTGCGGTCGGACGTGGCGGCGAAGCTCTTGTGCTCCACACCTTCAAGAATCTGCTCGTCAGTCATGGTCTCGTCGGCCATGGAATACCTCTTTCTAGACACACCCGAGCTAGCGCAGCTGGGCGTAATGGTTGTAAATCGTAACAGCCGTGGGATAAAGATAGCGCCCGGACTGGATCACATAGACCAGACCCTGCGCAAAACAGGAGAAGAACAACTCGTCGAGCGAGGACTTCCCCACCATCTTGCGCAGCGCATGGGCATAGTCGCCGTGGCGGTTGGGCTCGATGGCATCGGCCACAAAGACCACCATATCGAGCGGCGTCATGTCGCAGGCACCCACGGTGTGACGGTCGACGGCCTGGAAAACGGCCGGCGACAGCTCGGGGAAAAGCTGCGGAAGCTCATAGGCGGCAACAGGGCCATGCAAAAGCGGCGTCGCGGCGGAAGGAGAGCCGGCAACCTTGATGCCATAGTGAAGCGCGCGGGCCACGAGCTCGTCATCGGAAAGAACCTTGTCCCAGTCGTGAATTAAGCCGGCGGCAGCCGCATCAAAGCGGTCAACGCCGTAGACCTCGGCCAGATGAAGTGCGGTCTCGGCAACACCCAGCGAATGCACATAGCGCTTGCGCTTATCTTTCATGCGAACATCGAGCAGCTCTTGAATGCGCTTGAGCAGCGCGCGCTCATCGCCCTCAAACTGATCCTCTACCGACAACGTAGCCCCCCATCACTCAAAATCTTCTTGGCCCAAATCGGCATATAGCCTGCGCTTGCGAATGTAGCCGAGCACGGACTCGCTCGTAAGATAGCGCACGCTCATGCCGCGGGCAACTCGCTTACGAATGTTCGTCGAGCTGATCGCCAGCGCCGGAATCTGAATATAGCGCACGTCGAACGGCAGCCCCGACTCTTTGATTCGGGCACGCGCCGTATCGATATCAAAGCCCGGTCGCGTCGCCGCAATAAAGGTAGCAAGCTCAGCGATTCGTTCGGCATCATGCCAGGTCACAATATCGATAATCGCATCGGCGCCCGTAATAAAGTAGAGCTTTACCTGCGGCGGGTAAAAGTCGCGAAGGGCATGAAGCGTATCGGCAGTATAGGTCACGCCCGGACGGTCGATCTCGAAACGGCTCGCCAAAAAAGCCGGATTCGCGGCGGTGGCGAGAACCGTCATGGCATAACGGTCCTCAGCAGGCGTCACCGGTTTGTCGAGTTTAAAGGCAGGAGAGCCGGCCGGCATAAAGAGCACAGCGTCCAAGTCGAGCGACTCGCGCGCCTGTTCGGCAGTCACCAAGTGCCCGTAATGAATCGGGTCGAAGGTGCCGCCCATAATGCCAAGCCGAAACTCTTTGCCCTCTTTTATGGGCAGCTCGGGCAAACCGATTCCACCGCGCAGCGACATGGCTTACTCGCCCTCCGAGGTCTCGGCATCGTCCGCGGCATCCGCCGCATCGACAACCTCGACGCCCTCATCCGGAGCATCGGTCACGTCAAGGGCCTCAACGGCAACGTCCTCGCCAGCGTCCTCGAGCTCCTCGTACTCCGAGAAGTCCTCGGCGCCCTCAAAGTCAAAGGCGCGCTGGCAAATGCGGACCTCGTCGCCCGCACGGCAGCCGGCCTTCTCGAGCGCGTCGTCAACACCCATGCGCGCAAACTTGTGCTGCAGGTAGATGACGGCTTCCTCGTTTTCCCAGTCGGTCTGGATAACCATGCGCTCGATGGCGCGACCGACCACGCGGAAGGCACCGGGCTCTTCCTGAACAATGCGGAAACGCTTCTCGCGCTGCAGGCGACGGCGCTCCCACTCCTCGTCGCGAAGATCGACCGGCTCATCGGAGACCGCCAGCTCGGCGCGCAGCTTAGCCACCTGCTCGCCCACGGCAAGCATCAGCGTGTTGAGGCCGGCGCCCGTCACGGCGGACACGGCAAAGAACATATGTCCATCGTCGAGCGCGGCGCGCTTAAGGTCGGCAATCTTGTCGGCCGTGCCCGGCGCATCGCACTTGTTGGCGACGACGATCTGCGGACGCTCCGAAAGCTCGGCGCCATACTGCTCGAGCTCACGGTTGATGATGCGGTAATCCTCAACCGGGTCGCGATCCTCAAAACCGCCCGTCATGTCGACGACATGCATGATGAGCGCCGTACGCTCGATGTGGCGCAGGAACTGGTGGCCCAAGCCCTTGCCCTCGCTCGCGCCCTCGATGAGGCCGGGGACGTCGGCAACGACATAGGAGTACTCGCCGGCACGCACCATACCCAGGTTGGGCACGAGCGTGGTAAACGGATAGTCGGCGATCTTGGGTCGGGCGGCACTCATGCGCGCGATAAGCGAGGACTTGCCCACCGAGGGGAAGCCCACGAGCGCGGCATCAGCCATGAGCTTCATCTCGAGCTCAATCCAGTGCTCCTCGGCCGGCTCGCCCAGCTGGGCGAATGCGGGCGCGCGGCGCACCGACGTCACAAAGTGCGTATTGCCCAGACCGCCGGCACCGCCGGGCGCCACAACGACGCGCTCGCCATCATGCACCAAGTCGGCAATCTCGAACATCGGGGTCTGCGTCTCGGGGTCGAGCTCGCGCACCACGGTGCCCATGGGAACCTTCAGGATCAGGTCCTCGCCGCTCTTGCCATTGCGACGAGCGCCCTGGCCGTGCGTGCCGCGCTCAGCGCGGAAGTGATGCTTAAAGCGGTAATCGATCAGCGAAGACAGCTGAGCATCGGCCTGGATGACGACATTGCCGCCACGACCGCCGTCGCCGCCATCGGGGCCGCCCTTGGGGACAAATGCCTCGCGCCTAAACGACATGCATCCGGCTCCGCCGTCGCCGCCGCACACGTTAATGCGGCTGATATCGGTGAACTGTGACAACAGAATCGCCTCCTACAAAAAGAGGGAGACCCTTGAATCCTAAAACTCAAGTGCCTCCCACATATGTGCTCTATGAAGGGTGAATTACGCGTTCGCGAGCGGGCGTACGCTGACCCTGTGCTTGATACCCTTGTGGAACTCAACGGTACCGTCGACCAGCGCGAACAGCGTGTCGTCCTTGCCACGGCCAACGTTCTCACCCGGGTGGATGTGCGTGCCGTGCTGACGGACGAGAATCGTGCCCGTGGTTACCGTCTGGCCGGCATAGCGCTTCGTGCCAAGGCGCTGACCGCGGGAGTCACGGCCATTACGGGAGGAACCGAGTCCTTTTTTGTGTGCCATTGTGTATACCTACTCTTTCGTTACGAGTGTAATCTACTCGGCGACGGGAGCCTCGGCAACAGCCTCGGCCTCTGCCTTGACAGCCTTCTTGGCGCGGGACGTAGCCTGGACCTTCACGATCTTCAGCTTGGTGAGCTGCTGACGGTGACCCTTCAGACGACGATAGCGCTTACGCTTGTGGAACTTGAAGACCAGCTGCTTCTCGCCCTTGAACTGCTCAACGATCTGAGCGGTAACCTTGGCCTTGGCCAGCTTGTCGGGATCGGTGACGATCTTCTTACCATCGTTGAGGAAGATGACCGGCAGGGTGACCTTGTCGCCCTCATTGCCCTCGATCTTCTCGACGGTGATGACATCGTCGGTGGCGACCTTGTACTGCTTGCCGCCCGTGTTAACGATTGCGTACATGTTTACTTGCCCTTCATGCATCAGTTAGTGCAACAGCCGAATATAGTAGCAGGCGAAAATACCCCCGTCAACGAGTATGTGGAGCAAATCCACAAGTTCGCACAGGTATGGGGCTGACGAGTCGGCCCTCGTCGTCCTCGCATGCTTGATTCTGACGCTCGACATCGTAGGAGCAGATGGTCACGAGGTCTTGCATACCAGTGGAAACAATAGGTGCATCCACGCCCGGGGTCAAGCCCTGCAACAAAACATCAGCTGCAGAAAGCAAAATTTCAGGACGCATGGAGCCCTCGTTATCGGCATGGGTGTCGAGCATGAGCACTAAATGGTCCGGGCGCTCCCCCGCCGTGAGCTCATAGCCCACGAGCGTGTGATCCAAATCCAAGCGCTTGCTCTTTTTTCCGCGCGCGTAGTCGATGCCATGGTCCGCGCGCAGCGTGTCGATCGCACGACGAACCTCGTCGGCGCTTACGGGCGCCTCGGGATCCAAGTGCAAATCAATGCGATACGACAAGCGCGTGAGCTGCGCCGTCAACGCCGGCGTGCGCACGTCGATGTACGCCGCCTCGATGGGTGCCAGATCGGCCGGAGAGGCCGCAGCCAGGCGCCCAAACGCCTCGTCGAGCGCCACGAACTCGGTCATAAACAGGTCATACCACTCGCAGGTCGACGACGTGCCCACCGGTAGCGCCGAAGAGAAGCCCACGCGCATGTGAGGAGAGAAACCCTGCGTGACGGCATAGGGAAGTCCCGCACGGCGCACGATGCGCTCAATGGTATGGATTACTTCGAGATGGCCCAGGTACTTAAGGCGATCGCGCTTGCCATAGCGAACACGAAGCCTAAAGAGCGTGGGGTTGTCGGTCAGGCGCTCACTCATGCGCGATCACCCATCAATACATTCTTGGCGTGGAGCGTGGGGCAGATTCCGCAGCCGGTGCACGACGTGCGGGTGCAGTCGGGAGTCGTGACACCCTCGAGCGAGCGACGGTACTCGCGCTCGAGGAAGCCGCGCGTGCAGCCGGGGCTCACATGCTCCCACGGCAGGCGCCAGTCCAACTCGTAGGGCAGGTGCACGAGCTCATTGAGGTCGATGCCGTTTTTGGCAGCAGCCTCCTTCCAGTTATCGAGCGAGAAATGCTCTACCCAGGCGTCAAAGCGAGAGCCCGCGCGCCAAGCATCGATGATGACGGGCGTCATGTCACGCCCGGCGCGGGACAGCGCGGCCTCGACGAGCGAGGTCTCGGCATCGTGGTAATGCACGCGGACGGCTCGGTTGCGAACGCTCGTGATAAGCAGCTTCTGGCGACGCTTGACGTCGTCGTAGTCGAGCTGCGGGCACCACTGGAACGGCGTGGCAGCCTTGGGGATAAACACCGAAACCGAGATGGACACCGAGATCGAGCCGCGACGAGCCTTGGGCACCACGGAACGACCGAGCTCCAGCACGTGATCGGCCAGATTGGCGATGGCCACGATGTCCTCGTCGCGCTCGCCGGGAAGGCCCATCATAAAGTAGAGCTTCATGCGGTTCCAGCCGGCCTCGAAGGCCGCCTTGGCCGCACGGTCCAGGTCCTCCTCGGTCACGTTCTTGTTAATGATGTCGCGCATGCGCTGGCTGCCGGCCTCGGGCGCGAACGTCAGGCCGCCCTTCTTTTCGCCGGCGACCGACTCGGCCATATCCACGCCAAACGAATCCAAGCGCTGCGACGGAATAGACACGCGAATACCCGTATCCTCCAGGCGATGGTTGAGCCTGCCGAGCACGTCACGAATGCAGGAGTGGTCGGTCGTAGAGAGCGAGGTCAGCGACACCTCGTCATAGCCGGTCTTTTCCAGACCCTGAATCACCGACGAGACGATCTGGTCGGCCGAGCGCTCGCGCACCGGGCGATACGTCATGCCGGCCTGGCAAAAACGACAGCCGCGAGCGCAGCCGCGCAGAATCTCGATAGACAGGCGGTCGTGAACCAGCTGCGCATAGGGCACGCACGACTGCGACAGCGGATTCGTGGCGCCGAAATCCTCGACGACGCGCTTGTAGACCACGGTCGGCGCATCCTTGCCCTCGCGCGGCACGGTGTAACCATGCGGCGAGCAGGGCTCGTCGTGACGAACCTCATAGAGCGACGGCACGTAGTTGCCGGCAATGGATGCAAGCTGCTCAACAATCTGCGCGCGCGGGACTCCTTCGTCGCGCAGGCGCCGATGCAGCTGGCAGGTCTCGAGCAGCGATTCCTCGCCCTCACCGATGAGGATGGCATCGAAGAAGGCCGCGTACGGCTCGGGGTTGTACACCGAGGGACCGCCGGCAATGATGATGGGGTCGTCTTCGCCTCGGTCGGCCGCCAACAGCGGAATGCCAGCGAGGTCGAGAGCCTCGAGGAAGTTCGTCACCGCCATCTCGTGCGGCACATGCAGGCCGACAATATCAAACGAAGCGACGGGGGCAGCGCCTTCGAGCGACAGCAGGGGAATACCCGCCTCGCGCATGGCGTCACCCATATCGGGCCACGGCACATAGCCACGCTCGCAGGAGATGCCCTCGGCCTGGTTAAGGATGTTGTAGAGGATGGCGATGCCCTGGTTGGGCAAACCAACCTCGTACACATCCGGATAGATCAGGCAGCAACGGTAGTCGGCATCGGCCTTTGAAAGCGTGCCCCACTCGTGATCGATATAGCGACTCGGCTTTTCGACCTTGGCGAGCAGCGGCTCAATTAAATGAAAGCAGTCTTGATACGGAACGCGCAACGGAAAACCCCTAAGCAGCGAGATCGGATGCGTCCTCGTAGGACGCCATAGGACGGGTAGCGCCCGCGACCGTGGTCACCAGATCGCGAACGCGGGAGAACGTGGCAGTGACTACCTCGTTGGCACGGCTGTAGTCGACATCGCGCTCGTAGAGCGAAACGAGCGCACGGCCCATGCCATAGGTGCCCGCGGCAGCAGTAAGCGCCTTGACGGCAAAGCCGATGTGCGGCGTCTGCTTGACGAGCGCACGAGTGACCGCGCGGATCACAAGACCGCCGGCAAGCACGCCCGCGACCTCGTAGCCGCGCTCAGGCTTAATGCCGCGTCCAAAGACGGCAGCGAGCTCAAAGAGCATGCCCACCTGCGCCAGCGCCATCACGGGATAATCGGCGCCCGGCAAAAACACCAGCGCACCGGTCGCCATATTGGTGAGCGCGCACGAGGTGATGATACGATTGGCCGCCGCGATGCGCATGAAGGCAAAGTTCGCCGCAAAAGCCGTTTCCTTTTCGGTGCGATCGAGAATCCAGCGGGCAAGCGTCTCGAGCAGATACGTCTTATCGGTTGCCGCCACCACGCCGAGCATGGGCGTGGACTCCTCGATAAACGGCACCTCCACAGCAGACTCGGAAAGCACGCACACGGGCGCGCCGGCGATTACGAGCTCCTGCACGGCACTCTCCAAGCGGTCGGAGCCGCACGAGAGCACCAGTACCACATCGGTATCGGTCTTTGGAGCAATTCGCTCCTCCCCCAGACGCTCGACGCGCACAATGCCCGAGGTCGTCTGCGGCACAAAGGCGTCACGCACCGTCTCGGCCAGAAAGCGCGAGGCGGACGAATCCAGATAGACCGAGACGCGCACCGGCGTATCGGAATCCTTCTTAACGGACGCGCCCATCTTAAAAGCGCGGGTCAGCTTATCTACGGGAATTTTCATAGCAAACCCCTCCAGCGGTTACGCGGCGCCCGAACGATGCCGCCATATGGATTGTACGATACCCACCGTCAGCAGCTGAATCATCATCGAAGACGAACCGAAGCTAATAAACGGTAGCGGAATACCGGTAATCGGCATCATGCCGATGCACATGCCGATGTTTTCGAAGGTCTGGAACGCCCACATGCCAACGATGCCCACGCACGATAGGCGCAAGAACAGCGACTCACACTTAAAGGCGACGCGAATCGTCGAAAAGATCAGCAGCACGTAGAGGCACAGGAGCAAAAAGGAACCGCAAAAGCCAAAGGTCTCGGATAGGAAGGCGAAGACGAAGTCGGTGTGGAACTCAGGCAGAAAGCCGCCGGCCGACTGCGTCGCATGGCCCAAACCCTTACCAAAGAAGCCGCCCGAACCAACGGCGATAAGCGACTGCTGCAGGTTGTAGGCATCGTCCGAATCGGCATTATCGGGGTCGATAAAGACCGTCAGGCGGTTCATCTGATACTGCTTGATGAGCACATCGTGGCCGAGCAACGAATCAAAGACCGAATCGAGCGCCAGGACGAGGGCCACCAAGCCCACGAGCAGGGCCAAGGTCGACAGCACCCATTCGCGGCGTGCACCGCTCATGCAGATGACGATGGCGCCCGAGACCAGCACGACCAGGCCCGAGCCCAGGTCGCCCATGGCGACGACGGCCAAAAACGGAATGGACAGCATGCCGCAGAGCTTGACGTAGTCGCGAACGGTATCGATGCGACCGTTATACTGCGAGCCAAGCGTAGCAATAAAGAAGATGGTGATGAGCTTGGCAAGCTCAACCGGCTGGAATGTCAAGCCGATACCGGGAATCTTGATCCAGCCCGTCATGCCCAGACCGCCTGTATAGGACAGACCCGGAATCTTGGGCGAGAAGATCACGATCAGGTCGATGACGAGCAACGCCGTCGAGAAATTGGAAATACCGCGCAGGTCGGTACGCCAGACCAGCACCGCCAGCACCGCCCCGATGCCAATTCCCAGAAGATGGCGTGAGAACGAGGCATCGGCCTTAAACTGCGAAGCCGACCAGATAATGATGGCACCGTAGGCGACGAGCGCCACTGTAGCCACGAGCACACCGATATGCACCTTTTGGCGAAACGTGCCGCGCGAGGCCGAAAGTTGCTTGTTGACGCGGTCCAGGCTGCTGCGAGAGCCGGTCTTGGTTGAACGGAACAGATCCGCCGGAGAAAAATCCATCGCAACCTCCTATCGAACCGAAGAATCGCCCGAGGCCGAAGAGGTATCGGGCTCGTCATAAATCACGCCGAGCACGTCGCGCACGACATGCATCGCGGTATCTGAGCCACCGCCGCCCTGCTCCAGGACAGTAGCGATGACATACTTGGGATCATCGGCCGGTGCATAGGCGCAAAACCACGCGTATTCGTCCTCGCCGCTTTTCTCGCCCGTGCCCGACTTGCCGTATACCTGCGGCGTCAGGGTGCCAAAGTGAGCCGCCAGGGACGTCGATGCCGTGTAAATCACGTCGTGCATGCCGTTGCGAACAAGAGTCAAATCCGAATCGCTGTTGATCTTGGCCTCCAGGCGCTTCTTCTTGCCCTTGCCGTTGTACTTATAGGCATCGCCGTCGCCATCGCGCGACACGGCAGACAAAAACACGTGAGGCACATACTGTTTGCCGCCGTTGGCAAGACCCATATAGGCGCACGCCATCTGCAGAGGCGTCACCAAAATGTCACCCTGGCCGATGGCAATGTTGGTCATATCGCCGGCATTCCACTTGCGGTCCTCGGCAGAGGCGTCGGTGAAGTACGACTCCTTCCACTCGGCATCGGGAATACGGCCCGCGCCCTCACTCGGCAGATCGATACCGCAGGTCTTGCCTAAGCCCCAGCGACGAAAGATCTCCTGCAGGCCCTCGGAATGTTGCTCGTCATAAAAGAACGCCTTGCCCATGTCGTAGAAGACGGGGTCGCACGAGTTGGCGATACCCGACTGCAGCGTCATGGTGCCGTGGCCGGAATGCAGCCAGCAGTACTTGCCCCACGACTTGCCCAGACCCGTCCAATAGCCCGTGCAGTTGGTCGTCTGCCCCGACGTGTAGGTTCCAAACTCAAGACCGGCCAGTGCCGAGAGCGGCTTGATGGTCGAGGCCGACATGTACTGTCCGCTAATGGCGCGGTTGAGCAGCGGGTGCGAACCCTTGTCATCATTGAGCTCGGTCCACACGTCATTTGAGACGCCGCCGATAAAGACGGACGGATCGAACTTGGGCTCGCTCGCCATGCCCAGGATCTCGCCATTGTTGGGATCGAGACACACCACAGCGCCGTTGCCGGCATTGCTGTAGCCAGTGGTCTTGGCAAGCTCGATGGCGCTCGCCAGCGCCGTCTCACAGGCCTGTTGGATCTTAAGGTCGAGCGTGAGCTTAATGTCGGAGCCGGCCTTGGCGGGCACGGCGCCGGCCTGACCGGTCACATTGCCCGAGGCATCGACCTTGACGGTCTGCTCGCCACGAATACCCTGCAGCAGGTTTTCGTAGTAGCTCTCAACACCCGCCTGGCCCACGATATCGCCCGACTGGTACGTAATCTTGCCAGCAGAAGCATCATCATCGCCAGAGGTTTTCTTATTCTGGGCCTCGAGCTGCTCGGAGGTAATGGTGCCGGTATAGCCCAAGATATGGCATGCCGTCTCGCCATATGGATACTGGCGCTCGGTACGCTCGGCAATCTTGACGCCCGGGAACTCGCCGGCGTGCTCCTGAATATAGGCAACCGTGGAGCGACGGACGTCCGTCGCGATGGTATGCAGACTCTGGGCGCCCTCGGAATTGTCCTGAATATTGCGCAGAACCGCCACGTAGGGCATACCGAGCACGTTGGCAAGATGGCGAACCAGAACCTCATCCTCGGCAAGGTCGCGGTAGGCCACGACAGCAAGTGAGGGACGGTTCTGGACAAGTGCCACGCCATTGCGGTCGAGGATGCGGCCACGCACAGCGGGTGTGGTAACGGTGCGCGTCTGATTGCTATTAGCCTGCTTTTCGTAATAGTCCGACGAGACCATCTGCATGCCCCACAGCTTGACGGCAAGCGCCGCGAACATCGCGCCCACACCCGTGGTGAGGATGGAGAAGCGGCCCTTAAAGGCGGTCGCCGCGGTATTGCCCTCGCCCTCGGTGGCGCGCGGGGCCGTTCCATGCTGCGTATCGTAGGTAAAACGGGAATCGCCGCGACGCATGATGACCAGCGCGACCACGATGGCCACAACCAGCACGATACCGGCGATAATAACCGTCATCTGGGAAGACATCTACAGGCCTCCCCTATTTGAGCTTGCGGGTCTTGGGCTTAAAGCGCATGCCCATCTGGCGTCCGCCACGTGCGGAGAATCCATAACCGGACTGCGGCACGACGCCGGACATCAAAAACGGAATGGCAACCAGACCCGTCAGGATCGAAGACGGCAGCGCATGACCGAAGATCGCCACGACAAAGCTCGTCTCCAAACCCATAAACAGCAAGATGATGCTGTAGATCACATTAATGACGAGCGCGAAGGCACCCACCGTGATGCCGCGCGCACTCGGGGTACCGCCCGTCTGACCGGCGGCGCTGTGCACCAAGGCAAAAGAACCCACGGTCAGCAGGAGCGACATAACGCCCACCGGCACGGCAGCGGAAAGGTCATAGAACAAGCCACTGCAAAAACCGCACGCGACGGCACGGGTCGGGTCGCCCGAGAACACGCTTAGGCACACCAGGATAATCATGAAGTTGACGCGACCGCCCGCAATGGAGATCTGCGGTGCCAGGCCTGCCTGCAGCAGCACGCACACGATGGCGGCGATTACAAACGTGCGGGAGCTCATCCCCTGCTCGTGTAGATCCATGGACATGCCCCCTATTCGCTCGAGCCGGAATCGGTCGTCTCGGACGTGTCGGAACTGTCATCCGAACTCTCGTCCTTCGTCTTGGTCGCAGCATCGCGCGACGTTCCCTGCGGCGTGCTGTTAGCGGTGCTCACGTCCTCATCCGAGGCCGACTGTTCGTCGGTCAGCGAGGTGATGACCAGCACTTCCTCGTTGTTCTCGGCCGTCGTCTGGGCGCGCACCACAATGGTGTAGTACACGTCGTTTGCCGATTTCTCAACCGACGAGACGGTGCCGAGCGGTAGACCCTTGGGGAACACGCCGCCAATGCCCGAGGTCACGATGATGTCGCCAACCTTAACGTCGGAATCGACGCTAACATACTCAAGACGCAGCGTGCCGTCAGCCTGACCCTGCAGCATGCCCTGGGCGCGCGTGTCCTGCACCATGGCGGACACGCCCGAGTTCTCATCGCCAATCAGGCGCACGGTGGACGTCTTGGCCGAGACCTCGATAATCTGGCCTATGACACCGGCAGAACTCGTCACGGGCATGTTGATGGTAAGCCCGTCGGCAGAACCCTTATCGATGGTAACGGTCGAGGTCCAGGCATCGCCCGAAGCGCCGACGATACGAGCTGCAGTGGACTTGAGGTTGTAGGTCGACTGCAGACCGACCAGACCCTCCAGTCGCTCGGCGGTCTTTTGAGCCTCGGAGAGCTCGGCGACCTTAGAAGTCAGTTCCTCGTTTTGCTTCTTAAGCTCGTCAAGCGTGTCCTGTGACGCCGTAAGGTTAGAGAACACGTTACCGATCGCATTGAAGGGAGCCGCCACAGCCGAGCCCAGAAAACGCACCGGCGAGGTAATCGTCGTCACGCCCGAACGCACGGCATGAATCGGCCCCGTCTCGCCCTCGCGAATGTAAAACGTGAGCAGCAACACCGAAATCAGGCTGAAAACAATCAACGGGCGCATACCCGTTGATTGTCGCTTGGTATTCAGATTTGTGGAGAAACCCGAAGATCGTGCCAAATGGAATCCACCTTTTGGAAATTAAGCATTGGTCTGGACGAAGCCGCCATCAAACGCATTGGCCTCGAGCACGCGGGCACAGCCGTTAACAACGTTATCGAGCGCCGTGGGGCTGACGTTGACCGAAACGCCGGTCTCATCGCGCAGGCGCACGTCGAGACCGCGCAGCAGCGCGCCGCCACCAGTCAGCAAAATGCCGTAGTACATAAGGTCCGAGGCAAGATCGGGAGGCGTAGCGTCGAGTGCGTCCTTGACGGCCTTGGCCATCTCGTCGAGCGGCTTGTTGAGCGCGCGACGAATCTCCTCGCTCTCGATGCGCACGGTCTTGGGCAGACCGGTGATCACGTCGCGGCCGTTGACCTCGACGTCGAGCTCGTCCTTGAGCGGCACGGCGGAGCCGACCTTGATCTTGATGTCCTCTGCCGTACGCTCGCCGATGGCCAGGTTGTAGGCATCGCGAACGTGCGTAAGGATGGCCTGATCGAACTCGTCGCCGGCAATACGAATGGACTGCGAGACAACGATGCCGCCCATAGCGATAACGGCAACCTCGGTGGTACCGCCACCGATGTCGATGACCATGGAACCAGTGGGTTCCTCGACGGGCAGGTCGGCTCCGATAGCGGCAGCCATAGGCTCTTCGATCAGATAGGCCTGGCGGGCACCGGCCTGGATCGTGGCCTCAAAGACAGCGCGCTTCTCGACCGACGTGACACCGGAGGGAACGCAGACGACAACACGCGGACGCGGAGTCCACGGATAGCGCTTCTCGGACGCCTTGTCGATAAAGTAGCGAAGCATGGCCTCGGTGACATCGAAGTCGGCGATGACGCCGTCCTTAAGGGGACGAACGGCCACGATGTTGCCGGGCGTACGGCCGAGCATACGCTTTGCCTCGATACCGACCGCCAGGATGCGCTCGTCGTTCTTGTCGATGGCGACAACGGAGGGCTCGCGAATGACGATGCCCTTGCCGCGCACGGAGACAAGCGTATTTGCGGTGCCGAGGTCGATGGCAAGATCGCCTGCATAGCTACCGAAGAACATATCCATCAAAGAAAACAACGCAACTCCTGATGTGTTGGATGATTGCTGGAAAACTACTAGCTCATCATACTAGCGCAAGCCCGGCGCCTCACTTGCGGTGAAGCGCCGGGCAAAGCTAAATCCCATAAGGTCACTACTGGTTGTCAGCAGCCGAGAAATCCATATCAAGCGAAGAAACGGCCCAGCCGATATGGTTGTCGGAGCGCACGAATTTGACGGTGTACTCCTGCTCGCCGCCCTTGGACAGCGATGCCTTCACCTTGGCGGTCGTCTCGGTCATGGACTGATCCATGCCCTCGACGGACACGGTGGCACCCTGCGGAATCGAGGAGATGATCATCGACTTAGCGTCCTCGGACAGGCTCGAGGCCAGACAAGACTCGGCCTTTGCGGTGTCACCGTCGCCGGCAGCCTGGAACAGATCGGTAACGACAGACTCCTGAGACGGGAAGCCAAAGCCGCGCGTGTAGGCAAAGCCCAGACCGCCCGCGGCGATCAAAATGAGCAGAAGCAGCACGATGAAGACTTTGAGACCCGTGTGGCGATGGCGACGACGGACCTTGGCCTGCTTACGATCCTGACGGTCCTGCTGGACCATCTCGGACTCGGACAGCGTAAAGAAGCCGGTGTCCGAGGGATCGGGCATAAACTGACCGGTCGCGCCCGTAGGATCGAGAGGATCGACGGCAGGAGCGTCCATCGCGGGCGCCGGAGCCGTGGCCATAGCCGTCTGGGCAGACAGCGCGGCAAGCGAATCGTGCACGCGGGCAAGCTCATCGGCCTGCTCGGAGGTGAGCTGGTAGATGCCATCGGCAGTAGCGGCGTTAAAGGCATCGAGTGCGTCGGAGGGACGCCCGGCGGCAGAAAGCGCCTGACCCATGCCGGCGTTGAGCGCACGCGTGTCGTCGCGGGGGCCGGCAAAGTCGATAGCCGTGCGGTAGGTCTCCACGGCATCCGCCGGACGGCCGAGCTTAATGAAGCAACGACCGAGCTCGCCGAGCGCGGCGGCAGGAGCCGGATTGGCGCCGTCGATGGCAGCCTGACGGAAGGCGGTTCCCGCGTTGGCATAGTCGCCCGATTGGAACAGCGCATTGCCCAGGCCCAGATAGGCCTTGAACGGCGTGGCATAGGAAGCATCCTGCGTAGCAGCAGAGAACGCCTGAGCGGCCGTCGTGTAGTCGCCAACGGCGGCGAGCGCCTTGCCGCGGTTGGTGAGCAGCGCGCCGCGCTTGCCGTAGGTGCCGTCGTTGAGGGCGGCGGCATAGGCCTCGGCGGCCTCGGCATACATGCCCAGGTGCATCAAGGCGTTGCCACGAAGGTGATCGGCCTCGCCCATAATCTCATCGGGAGTCTTTGCCGCCCCAAGCATCTGGGCTGCAGCGGAAAAATCACCCGCGCGGTAAGCGGCGCGGCCCTGTTGGATCAGCTGGCTATTCAAGGAAGTCCCCTTTACTCGTGAACGATCTCGACATGGACGATCTCGTCGCCGGCACGCAGCTGCGAAATCACATCGAGACCCTCGACCGTGGTACCAAAGACGGTGTAACCGGAATCGAGGTTATGCTGGGCACCCAGGCAGAAGTAGAACTGCGAACCCGCGGAATCGGGGTCCATGGAGCGTGCCATGGCGAGGGCGCCATCGACATGGCTGTTGCGCGGATTGGTGGCAAACTCGCCCTTGATGTAGTAGCCGGGGCCACCGGTACCGGGCATACCGTCGGGGCCCTCAAGACCGGCAGCGACGTCGGCGCCGGACATGTCGCGGGTATTGGGGTCGCCGCCCTGGATAACAAAACCGGGCACATAGCGATGGAACTTAAGGCCATCATAGAAGCCCATCGTGGAAAGCTCGCAGAAGTTCGCGACATGAATGGGAGCGCCCTCGCCGTCAAACTTGACCTTGATGGTACCCTTCGACGTCTCGATTACGGCGCACTCGTCGCCGACAAGCTGATACTCGGGCGTGTAGAGCTCTTTCTTAAAACCAAACATGTGGTTCCTTCCTCGTGCGTTTAAAGCATATTTGTACGAATTGTAGCAATAAGCACGGGTTTACATCAATTGCGCACGTAGGTTATGCCGACTATGGCGAACTAATTTTAGGAACGCTGCTGCGGCTTCCAGGAACCCACATTGGCATCGTACTGGTTCAGCGCGCTGTTGCCGCCCTGCGCGATGGGCGCCAGGATCTCGCTTTGGTGGGAACTCATCGACTCGCCATCGGGAATGGCCAGCGAGATATCCCAGCTCTGGCAGATCACGTCGACGCGCTCATACATCCACTCGGCAAGCTGCTTTAAGTGGGCGATGTCATCCGCATAGACCGTATCGTCCTGATACTTAAGATTGTTGAGCTCATCTTGCGTCTTTTTAATCTGGTCGCGCAGGGCGTAGGCACTCTGCGACAGCTCCTGACGGGTGGACAGCGGCGTTCGGAGATAACCGTTGTTAAAGGAATCGATGACCTCGCCAATCTGGTCCTCGTCAGCGTAGGACACGATGGTCTGATACAGACCGTCGAGCTTGGTATAAAGCTGATCATCGGTGAGCACGGTTTCTTCCTGGACCACCTCGGCAGAATCGCCCTGCTTGGTATCGTCCTCAGTCGCCTCGCCCTTTTGACGCGTGGGGAAGGTGGTTTGTGCAGCTTGGCCAAACTGGTCGTAGAAGCCAGGCATAACACCCATGGGATCGGTCGTCACGAACCAATAGGCACCACCGCACACGACGGCAAGGACCGCGATGATAATGAGCGGCTTAGGAATATGACGCTTATGCTTGTGATAGGCGTCCTCGTCGGGGTGCACCTTGCGCTTGGGTTTTTGAGCATCGTCATGCAGGGAAACGGGCGTGGGAATATCGACCTTGGGGATACCGAAATCCTTATCGAAAGCTGGCAGCACGCATGTCTCATTGGGGTCGGCGGCGTCCGAAAGCACCGCAGCGGCAGAGGCCGGCGCATGCGGCACCTCGGTATCGATCTGCTCTTGCGTTAGGCGCGGAAAGCCCGCCGTGCGGCCCGCTGCCAGGTCGGATGCGGCCGCGTCCTCGGAGAGGATACCCGGAGCGGGGCGTCCGCATTTGGGGCACGTACGATCATGCGGAGAAAGACGGGCACCGCAGCCCTCACAGAACACGAACTCGGTGTGCTCCGGACCATCGCCCGGACCCACATAGGCGTTGCAGTAGGGGCAGAACGAGGCGCCGTCCTCGATAGTCTTAAGGCAATGCGGGCAGATCACGGCATCCTCTTTTCGAAGCAATTCAAACAATCGAGGTTAGAGCATAACATCGCCACGGCCCCACAGGAGCAAGGCACCAATTCAACATCGCCAGGGCGCGTAGTTACTTCTTCTTTTTGCTTGGCATAGAGACTTTGATGCCTTGGGCGGACTTGGTTACGCGAGAGCGCTTGGCTCCGGTACTCTTCTTTTTCTTGGGCTGGGCCTGGGCCACGCCCTCGAGTGCGCGGACCTCGGCCTCACGAACGGTGCGAGCTTCGCGGCGCTGTGCCATGTCGGCGGCGACGCGCTTGGCAAAACGCTCGGCCGTCGAACCCGTCGAGCTCACCTTACCGCCACCGCGACCCAGGCGGACGCGCACACCGCGGCCAAAACCAGTTGCGGCATGACGACGACGCGGCTTGAGCGAATCCATCATCGTGGCGAGCTTAAAGAACACCGAGCAGGTAAAGGCCACGATGACAGCCAAGATAACCATCTGGCCCATCGTCAGGTTGGCAATAGACAGCAACTTCGGGAATCCGATAACGCCCGTCAGGATGCCGGCGACTACAAACACAAAGAGCACCACACGTAGGGGCGTGAGAGGCTGCGAGATGCGCCAGATCAGGCTGACGCTCGCCGCGCACGACGTAAGAAGGCACATCGTAGACAGCGTGAGCTGGCTAAAGCCAAACACGCGCGCCACAAAGATATCGAGCGCCGCAGCCAAAATGACCGCAATCGACGCCGGCAGAGCACGCTTGAGCACGTTGGTCAAAAATGATCCCTTTACGCGAGCATTGTTGGGCTCCAAACCCAGCACAAAGCCCGGCGCGCCGATGCAGAAGAAGTTAATGAGCGTCATCTGGATGGGCTCGAAGGGGTACGGCGGCAGCGCGATGCACAGCGCCGCCAGGCCCATCGAGAACAGCGTCTTGGTCAGGAACAGCGAGGCCGAACGCTGCAGGTTGTTGATGGAGCGACGGCCCTCGGCCACCACGGCGGGCATCGAGGCAAAGTCGTTGTCGACGAGTACGATCTCGGCCACGTTACGCGCGGCATCAGAGCCGGCCGCCATGGCGACGGAGCAGTCGGCCTCCTTGAGCGCTAGCACGTCGTTGACGCCGTCGCCCGTCATGGCCACGGTGTGCTCGCGGCGCTTGAGTGCCTGCACGAGCTCGCGCTTCTGCTGCGGGGTCACACGACCAAAGACATGGTAGCGGTCCACTGCGGCGTCGAGCTTGGCCGGCGTATCGAGCGTCGTGGCGTCCACATAAGCGTCCGCCCCCGGCACGCCCACCACGCGCGCGATCGACGACACCGTACGCGGGTCGTCGCCACTGATCACGTTGAGGGTCACGCCCTGCTCGTTAAAGAAGCCGATGGTCTCGGCCGCCGAGGTACGAATCTCGTCGCGAATGGTCACAAGGCCCACGGGATCGGCCTCGCCCACCATATCGCCATCGGGCGTAAAGCCGTCTACGCGCGCCACCACGAGCACGCGGCAGGTATCGGCAAGCTCGGCGACACGGTTCTCCACCTGGGCAAACGCACGATCAGAGAGCACAAACTGCGCCGCACCCATCACATAGGAGCCCTGCGCAAACGAAGCGCCACTCCACTTTTTGGAGGACGAGAACGGAATGACCGAAAGCGGCTCGGACACCTCGACCGGGCGATCGGCGTAATAGTTGAGCAGCGCCTGGCAGGTCTCGTTGGCATCGGCCGAAGTCGCACGCGCCACGTTAGCCAGAGCAAAATCGAGCACCGTGGTATCGACGGGAACGGCGGCTTCGCCCTCCCCCGCGCCCATGCCAAAGCCCTCGATCGGCAGCGGATACGTGCCCTCGACCTCCATGCGACCCGACGTGATGGTGCCCGTCTTGTCCAGGCACAGCACGTCGACGCGCGCGAGCGTCTCGATGCAGTAGAGCTGCTGCGCCAGCACCTTGCGGCGGGCCAGGCGCACCGTGGCGATGGCGAGCACCGACGAGGTCAGCAGCACCAGGCCTTGCGGGATCATGCCCAGCAGGGCGCCCACCGTGGACAGCAGCGCTGACGAAGGCACATGACCAGCCAACAGCTCGGAGAAGCACCACGAAAGCGCGCTATCGCCCGGAGTTCCCGCGGCATCCCACAGCTCGCTCACACTCGAGGCAAACAACGCCAGACCGAGCGGGATCATGATGATGCTCGCGAAGCGCACGATGGCGTTAAGCGCGTTCATGATCTCGGAATTGACCTTTTTGACGTACTTGGCCTCGTTATTAATTTTGGCTACGTAGTTGTCGGCGCCGACATGGATCACGCGGGCGCGCAGCAGGCCCGAGTCGATAAAGCTGCCGCTCATGAGCTCGGAACCGGGCTGTTTCTTAATAAGGTCGCTCTCGCCCGTCAGCAGGCTCTCGTTCACGAGCGCCTCGCCCGAAACCACCACGGCGTCAGCGGGAATCTGGTCGCCGCGCCCCAGGCGGATGATGTCGTCGAGCACGATCTGGTCCAGGTCGAGCTCCACCTCGGCGCCGTCGCGCACCGCAATGGCCTTCTTGGAGGTCAGCAGCGTGAGCTTATCGACCATCTTCTTGGAACGCATGGACTGGATGACGCCAATAGCGGTATTGAGGAACACCACGAACAGGAACGTCAGATTCTTAAACGAACCGGTCAAAATGACCAGGAACGCCAAGATCACGTTGATCAAATTGAACAGCGTGCAGAGGTTCTCGATGATGAGCTCTTTGACCGACTTGGTCTTGAGCTCCATGTTGCGGTTGATCTTACCGGCGGCGATGCGCTCCTCGACCTCGGCGGTCGAGAGTCCACGCTCGATATCCGTTGCTGCCATACCACGTCCCATCACGTCGCGTCGGTATAAGAAAAACCGCCCGGACCATGCGAGGTTCGGACGGTCTTACGTTCGATGGTGCCCCGTCTGCATAGATTCTAGAACCGAGATCTGCGCCGTTGGGACCGTCGTGCTGCTCAGGATACCACGGGCGGCGTAGCGACATCTTTTCTCGAGAAAAAACTCGCCCGGGATAACCCGAGCGGGCTGCGGCTAATGCCGGTTGATGCTCACGACGCAGAGCCCGATTGTCGCCACGGCGCCGCCGAAGAGCGCGCCGAGGACGAAGGCCAACGCGACCATGCTAGTACGGGTTGCCGTCGGTGACGCAGACCTGAAGTCGGTCGAGCGGCTCGCCGTAGAAACCAGCGTAATCATCGCCGCCGTAGGTGGAGCCATCGTCGCACACGGTATCGAGCCACCCGGCGCGCGCGGTGGTCTGCGAGCGATACCACGCCTGCTTGTACTCCTCGCCGCCCGGGGTCACGTAGTACATACGCACGCCGTCGATTGTATGACCGGCGATTCCGGCGCAGCCGTTCACGGTGTCGTTGCGGTCGCCCTTGGCGACCCAGTCGAGCCAGCCGTCCTCGATGGTATGCACCTGATACTTGAGCGTGCCGCGGTCGACGCGTGCGCAAAGAAGGTCGTGCTGTCGGCACGGATACCCTGCAAAGCCGTTGTCGCCGGAGCCGAAGTCGGTCACCTCGTCCAGCCAGCCGCCACCCTTGAGGTGGAGGGAGTAGTGGACGGGGACACGCTTGCCAGATGCCTTTGAGAAGCCGCCGGATGCCGCCTGAGCGGGCTTTGCCGCGGCAGGCTTAGCGGCGGTTGAGGGGGCGGGCGCCTTGCCGCCCTTCATCGCGTCGTACCACGCCTGAGCGCGCTGCATGTAATGGTCGCGCTGGGAGCCCGCAAGCTCGCCGGGGCAAGCCGTGGCGCTCCAGTAGCGGTGCGGGAACACGTTCTTGCACCACTCGGGGCGACCGAGGCTGTAGTACAGGCACAGGGCAGCGACGAGGTGCGCGCCGCTCTCGATTGCCTTCTCGTGAACCGTCCACGGGTTGCTGCCGCTGTTCGCGTGCTCGATGCTGATGGTGGTGTCGTTGCCGCGCCCGGTGCCGATTCCGTCGCCGCAGGCGTAGGCGCGGTCGGTGTCGTTGACGTGCTGCACGATGTAGCCATTGCGGTCGACCGAGTAGTGCGCCGAGCAGCCATTGGCACCCCAGATGCCGTTGCACTGGCTGGCGTTGAGGTCGCCGGCCATGTGGTGGATCGTGACGCCCTTGATGCCGAAGGGTCGTCCCGCCGAGAAGTTGCAGCCGAGGAGCTTGTACTCGTCCGGCTGGACGTTCGCGAAGTCTGCCATGTTAGTCCTCCTTGATGTCGCCGAGCGCCAGCAGGGCGTCCAGCCATTTGTCCGTGATACCGACTGATTTGAAGGCCGCATAGGCCACCTGTACGCCGCCAACAGCGGCGAAGATGGACGTGACCCACGCCGAGGGTTCGGTCGGGACGCCGCCCGACATGGCCGTGAGGGCGCCGCATCCTGCCGAGACGGCGATGGCCGTCCAGCGGGCGACATTGCCCGCCATCGCCTTCGTCTTGATGGCCTGCACGATGTACGGCACGACCAGCACCGTGCACACCGTGAGGCCCGCCTGGATCTCATTCATTCGATTGCTCCTATCTGTCGGATTCCTTGCTGTAGATCAGGTCGACGCGGTCGCAGATGTGGTCGACCTTCTGCGCCATGCCTTGGCTGCGCGCTTGGCTGTGAGCCAAGTCGTTGTGCAAGACCTCGTTGGACGCCACCACGGACTCCATGAGGGTCTTCATGGCCTCCATGAGGCTGTTGCTTCGCTCCATCTGCGCGGCGATGCGGCCCTCCATCTGCGAGCGCTCGCGGTCCCGCTGCGCGCGCTCGTCGACCTCGGCCTGCTTCCGCTCCTCGCGCTTCATGTCGATGCCGGCCTTGCGCTCGTTCTGCCGCTTGTACTCCTCGAGGAACTGCCTGCCGAAGTAGAACGCGATGAGGCCGAGCAGCACACCGCCTAGCCATCCCGGCCCATATGGTGCGAAGAGCTTGAGCACTTCCATCCTGAGTGCCCTCCTTCCGCCTATTCGGCCGCGTACTCCTCGTCGGTGATCTCCTTGTACTCGTCGGCGGTAATCCACTTGCACTCGACTGCCTTATGCACTCGTGCCTTGCTCCAAAGAGGTCGGTCGTAGTACTTCTTGACGAGCGCGAAGTGCTTGGAGTGCTCGTCGGTCTTCTTCGTCGGCATTACTGGTCACCTCCGACCGTCATGAGCAGGTAGTCGATGTTTGCCGTGTTCTGCTCGGTCTGCGTCGGCTGCGACGCCTGCTCGCGCATCTGGTCGAGCAGCGCCGACACGTCGGGCGTCTCGCCGCTGTCGTAGGCGGCGAGCGCCGCGGTGTAGGCGAGCTTTCGCGCCTTCCGCTCAGCGTACTCGTCATCGTCGATAACGCCCGCGTCATGCGCCGCATCGGGGTCGCCGATCTGCGACAGCAGATCGCGCAGGGCGTTGACCTCGGCCATGGTGCCATCTTGAAGCTCGTTGGGGCGCGGCGTGTCTTCCTCAGTGTCCATGCGGACTCCTCTCTTGTCGGGGAATGTGCCGCCATCGTATTAGCGCCGTGAGATTGCCGAGCCGCTTTGATGGGCGCAAAGGAAGAAGGCGCGCCGCAGCACGCCTTCGATGCTTCTGTTATTTCGCAGCCGCTTCGCTTAGGCCGCTGCTTTGAGTTGCCGGTTCTCCGCTATTGCGAGGGCTTGCTTCCGCTTGAACCGTCCCTCTGGTTGGCCTGCATTGAGCACCCCCCCCTGCGCGAGATTTCCGAACAGGCTGCGGTACAGCGCGTCCATGGCCCGCACGCTGCGGTGCGCGTCCAGCCGCTTCATGCCTCCGCGCCAGCTCTGGTAGCTCTGCTCCACCTGCTCGGGGGTCATGATGCCATCGGCGACCATGCGGGCCATCTTCTTGAGCTTGCGGCGCTCCCGCGTTATGGAGTCTCGGCACGGCTTCACGACAATGCGGCCCGTCTCCGTGTAGAAGATGCGCTTCTTCAGCCACGTGAACCCGCGCGTGAGCTTCACCACGCGCGTCTTGCGCGGGTTCAGCTCGATGCCCAGCTCGGCGCATTTGCCCTCTATCAGCAGCAGGCACACCTGCAAGTAGTCCTTGGACTCGTGTATCAGGTAGAAGTCGTCCATATAGCGCCCGTAAGACTCGGGGCGCAGCATCTCGGTCACGTAGTGGTCGATGCGGTTGGGGTGGGCCACGGCGCATATCTGGTTCGGCTCGCTGCCCAGCCCCAGGCCCACATCGCCCTGCGCGTCTATCAGGCGGTGCTCCAAGGCGACCACGCGCGGATCTAGCAGCGCGGAGGCCACCTGGTCTTTGGCGGGTTGGTGCGCTATGCGCGCGAAGTAGTCGGAGAAGTCGCCCAGGAGGATGTAGCCCTCGCGGCCGTGCCGCCTCCAGTGGTCGGCCAGGTGGCGCTTGAGCAGCTTCAGGGCGTAGTCGGTGCCGCGCCCCTTGATGTTCGCGGAGTTCGCGGCTATGAGGGTGGGGACTATGGCGGGAACGAGCGCATTTTGTGCCAGGGACTTCTGTACCACGCGCTCGGGGAAGTGCACGGCGCTGATATGGCGCAGCTTTCCGCGCTCCCACAGGTCGAACCGTATGAAGCCCCGGCATATGTCGCGCCCCTCCAAAAGGTCGCGGCGGGACAGGACGGCGTTGCGCAGGTAGCTTTTCATGTATCGCTGCGTGGATGCCTTCCACATCACGCCTCGCGCGGCCTGCTTCGATGCCTTGCACAGGCTGTTGAGGTCGGCCACGGTATCAAGCGTGCACGCCTTGACGCGCTCGGCCTTGGCCTGCGCGCGCTTCTCCTCGCGGCGCTTGCGGCGCGCCGCCCGCCTTTGCTCGGAGTTCACAGAAGGCACCCCGCGCGGCTTGCAATGTGGCTCTGGCAGCCGCTTGAGGTATGGCCATGAAACGCGGCGAAGCCACGGAGCGCCGCGCCATGCAAGCAGCGTCCGGCCACCCTCGCGGGGTGCGTATTTACGGGCGCATGCCCGACGGTCGCGCCTTCCTTCCTCTTCGCGCTCTGCTTTCGGCCCTGGGGCCTACTCGGTCTGGCAGTAAGGGAATCCGGGGCGGGGGCGAACCCAGACGTTCGTCGCCGAGTTGTAGTTGGCATTGCCGTTGTTGTTGACGTAGCACACGTTGGACGCGGAGCCCGACGCAACGGAACGCAGCCACCAATTGTACCGATAAACAAGGCGCGACCGCCGTCCATTATAGCGAACGCAGGCGCTCTAGCTCGGCCTCGGCCTCGGCTATGCGCTCCTCGGTGGACTTCTTGCCGGTGACGCGCACGTTCTTGCGCGCGCCCTTCAGCAGCCTGATCTCCTCCTCGACCATGGCCGCCAGCTCCTCGAAGCGGTTGGCGTTCACGGGCAGGCCGATATCCATGAGGCACTGCATGTTGAGCATCAGCTGCTCGCAGTCGGCTATCGCCAGCGTCAGGTAGCGTTTCCTCTCCAGCGCGTTGAACGAGCTGTTGGGATAGAAGCAGTCGGCGCGGTTGACGTTGTATACGATGCTGCGCGCCGTCTCCACGGTCGGCACCGCGTTCAGCAGCCTGTAGGCCTTGGGCACTACTGAGGAGGACGCCATCAGCTTGTTGACCTCCACGCGGATGGCGATGGCCTGTGTGAAGAACTTGTACTCGGACACCTCGCGGTTGCGCTGGTAGACGCCGCTCACGTGCACCTCCTGGGGAAACTGGCGAAAAAAACGGCCCGCTTCGCGGGCAGGAGGCGACCGCGCAAGGCGGTCGCCTAAAAGCAGAGTATAGAGCACTCGGCTGGCTAGCCGACGAGGAAGCCGGGGCGGGGGCGAACCCAGACGTACGCCGCCGAGTAGCAGTGGGCAAGGCCGCTGGAGCTGACGTAGCACACGTGGGACGCGGAGCCCGACGCAACGGAACGCAGCCACCAAGAGCACCGAGTTCCGTTCAAGCGGTGCGCGGTATCGCGGAACAGGTCGAACTGGCAGTCGAAGCCCACGCTGTAGCCCTTGGTGCCCCACACTGGGCAGCCGTACACCTCCATCTCGGAGGGCGACCACACCTTGCCGATGTCCTGCCAGCTCCAGCTGTTGGAGTCGCTGAGCGCGCCGCTGGCGCTGTAACGCTCCTCAAGCAGCACGCGCTGGGTAAGCAGGTACTTGGTCAGCCCCTCGGGCAGGCACGCCTCGAAGGCCGTCTCCCACGCCTTGAGGTTGCTGTTGAGGTAGGGGCATTTCCGGTCGGCGGTGCCCTGGTTCGTGTTGGTGGTGTTCCACATCAGGAAGCTGTCGTTGGCAACGCCGGTCACGGTCTTGGCCACGGCGATGGGCGCGGAGGCCACGAAGGCGATGTGGTGGCCTTTGGAGCTGTCGCCGCAGCAGTAGTACGGGTCGAAGTGCGCCAGGAGGAAGCGCACGGACTGCTGGGCCGCCACGCCCGACGCGCTTACCAGCGGCACGTCGATGTAGTCTCCCACGCGCAGGCCCGCGAAGTTGCCGTTGGCGGCTCGCTTGTGCAGCGCGTCGTACACGCTGCCGCTGCCGATCTCTCCCGCCAGGATGGCGGCGATGTTCTGCCCGCCGTACTTGCCGATTTGGCCCTGGCGGTTGTACTCGGCGTTGTTGAGCGCCGTCTGCGCGTTGCTGCGCGCGGTATCGTCGATGACGTTGAGCGGCTGGCCGCCTACGACCAGCGTCTTTGCATTTGCCATTTATCCTCCTTAGGAAAGGGTTACCGTGCCGCCCGATACCGAGCACGTGCTGCCGAACGTCACCGTGTCCCCGGATACCGACGCCTTGCCGGCAGGGCAGTAGACCGTGCCGTCCATGTAGATGAACTTGTCTGTCGCGTCGGCGAGCATCGTCGCGAGCTGGCCGTTCTGGCGGCGCAGCTCGGCGATGTCGGACTCGCCGGCGGCGCCCTGCGCCGCCGCGTTCGCGATCTGCAATGCCGCGCTTGCCGCCGCATCGGCCCTCGACGCCGCACCGCTAGCGGCGGATGCCGCATCGAACGCGGATTGACCGAGCCGAGATAGCTCAGTGCTCCACTTCCTGTAGAGCTCGTCGAGCTCCTGGTCGTAGCTGACGGCAGGCCCTGTTGTCCCGTCCACATTTCCCAGGATGACGAGCGCGAAGTCCTCGGTCGTCTCGGAGGTCCCGTTGGCGTAGAACTCGAAGTATGCCAAGCGGCACTTCCCCACCCCGTTGACGGCCTCCGGCGCCAGCGTGGCGCTCACCGATGACGTGCCGACGGTGGCGGCGCAGCGAGCCCGCGTGCCGTCGGCGTGGAGCACGCACAGGCGCGCGGACTGGTAGGTCGGCGTATAGGCGGCGCCGTCCGTGGTGAGCGACGCCGTTATCTTCTGGGTCTGCGTCTCGCCCCTGCGCACGGTGACGCGCTGCGGGACGGTGCCCGGGCGCTTGCGCATGTCGAGCGCTATCGCGTGGTTGATCATTCCTTGGCCTCCAGCGCCTTGAGGGCGGCGAGCGCGGCCCTGAAGGCCTCGACCGGGTCGACGGCCTCGGTTCCCTCCCCCGTCTCGTCGGTCGTGGCCGGCTGCGGGTCGACGATGGCCGACAGCGCGTCGAAGCACGCCACGGTGGCGGCCGTGCGCTTGTCGACGTAGGGCGGGAGCACCACCGCGACGCCGTTGATTGCCGGGTTGGGCTCCTTGACGTCCTTCGCGTCGACGACCTCGCGCCTTCCGTCCTCGTGCTCGGCTATGACGATCATGCCGCCCTCCTGCGCCTTTGCGAGCAGGTCGGTGTCGTAGTCCGAGACGTACCCCTCGCAGTTGCCGATCGGGTCGTGCAGCAGGTAGGCGACGATGCGGTTCGTCGCCTTCTCCATCTCATCGGTCATTTCTTCCTCCTATCCCAAGTTGCGTATGCAGATTCCGTTGATGAACTCAGTCTCCATCGACACGAGGTTCGCGGTATCCCACCCTTCACCCGGTGGGTAGGTGAAGCCGACCGGGTAGTACTTCCCGGTCGAGCCGTGGAATGTGGTCACCGACGTGTCGCTCGTGGCCCTGACGGAGATTTTCGGGGAGCTGATGCGAACCGAGCCTTCCGCCTGGAGCTGGAGGCCGTATCTCGTCGTTCCGTCGGACTTGTCGTACATGGACGACGAGAAGTCGATGTAGCCGACCCGCGAGGTGGACGAGGCCCCGCCTTTCGTGCGGTACCCCTCCATCTGACCGACGTTGTTCAGCTTCGTGTAGTACGAGCTCCCACCGCACGAGAAGGTGCCGCTCGCCGTGATGTTCTTCGCGGTCATGTAGTTGGTGTTCAGCACGCCCTCCTTGAGGTTCCACGAGCTGCGGCCCTTGGCGTCCGCGATGGTGCCGGTGGCCATGTACGAGGCGTTGATGTACACCCTGTCGTTCTGCATGTAGATGCCCTGCTCGGTGCCGCCTTTTGTCAGGCGGTCGAAGAGGGCCTTCTGGTCCATCTGCTCGTCGTAGGCGCTCAGGATGCCGTCGGCGTAGTCCGACGCGTTCTTCTGCTCGATGGCGTGGCGCGCCCCGGTCGCGGCATCGGCGTAGTCCTTCACGGCGGTCGAGTAGGCGCCGTAGGCCGCGTCGTACTCGTACATGGCGTCCTTGAGCTCCTCGGCGGTCTTGCAGCGGAGCACCTTGTCGACCTTGTCGGTGTAGGCGCCGTACGTGCCGCCCTCGTCGGTCGTGCCGAAGGCCTTGGTGTAGCGGGGGCCGAGGACGGACGAGAGGAACTGGGCACTGAGGGCCTTGTTCGACTTCAGCGCGTTGTACTGGCTCGTGAGCTCCTCGCGCTCCTTTTCGACGTCCTGCTTGGCCTTCTTGACCGCCGCCTTCTCCGCTTCGGTCACCACACCGTCTTTGGCGAGGTCCTGCACCGTCGTATCGAGGCCATTGAGCGAGCCCGTGAGGTCGTGCGCGCTCTGGTAGGCCTTGTTGTACGCAGCCTCCAGCACCGGCGCCGTGTGGGTCACTGAGCCGTCCCCGTAGGTGACGCGTTCCATCGACCAGATAAAGTATCCGTTCGCCCATTGCGGTATGTCTTCCGACCATCCCAGCTCTGGGTTCTGCGCATTAATCGGTGGCACGCTGTCCGATTGATTCTTGGCGTACAGCTTCACGCGCGCCGCGATGGCGCTGCCGGCCATCTGGTTGCTGCCGTTGATGGCCTTGGCGAGGCACGGCGCGGTGTACGTGGTCGAGCCGTCCGTCCACGTGATCTTGCTGCGCGTCCAGATGTACTTGCCCTTACTCCACGCGGGCTGTGCCTCGGACCATCTGCCGCCGGACTGCGCAGTGGCGCTCGTGGACAGGTAGTACTGCTCGACGATGCCGCGCACGCCGGTGCCGGTGGAGCCCTTGTCGCCCTTTGCGCCGTCGGTGCCGTCCCTGCCGCTGATGCACACGGGCTCGCTGTACTCGATGTCGCCGGACTGCATGGTGGTCTTGGTGCGCGTCCAGATGTACTTGCCCGACACCCATTGCGGCGCCGTGGTCTGCCATCCGCCCTGCGGCTCGGTGACGCGTGACGTTCCCTGGGCGTACTCGACGTCCACCGACGCTATCACGGCATCGGCGACGGCGATGTCCTTGCCGTCGAGCTTGGCGCCGGGGCCTAGATGGACCTCGCTCTCGTCGAGGTTCCAGTAGTTCTTGCCGCTCCTGTCCTGGATGGTGCCGGCCTTGATCAGGTCGCCCATGAGCGTGCCGACCGTGATGAGGTCGGCGGTGAAGCCCGCGCCGGTGCCGAAGGTGCGCCAGTCCCACGAGCCGTCGGCCTTGCAGCTGGAGGCGATGCGGAAGCCCTGCGAGCACAGCTGCATGGCGCTGCCCTTGCCCGTGGTCGAGCGGCCGTTCGCGTCCATCGGTACAGATGCGTAGATTGTCCCCTGCTCGAAGCTGGTGAAGGTGTAGCTGCTGCCGGACATGTTGAACTGTGTGTTCATCGCGTCCACGACCTGCTGGAGGTACGACGGCGGCGTCGATGCCGCCACGTCCCAGCTGGACGAGCGCTTCGACAGGCTGGACACTTTCTGCTGCTGCGCCAGCAACATGTCCGTGATTGTCTCGGTCACGTTCCCGAGCGTCACGCGCATGGAGCCGCCCAGCTCGTCGGTGACGAGCTTGGTCACGCGGCCCTCGCAGCGCAGCGGCGGGCTGAAGCACGTGTCGACGATCTGGACGTCGTCGCCCACGGCGACGCCCTCCCACTCGCGCCCGAACTGCACGAGGTCGACGGTGTCGGCCTCGTAGGTCATTCCCGGCTCCTTATGGGAGTCGAGATATGCGCGGGTCTCGGCGAGCAGGGTCGCCGCGTCCTCGCAGTTCGAGTTCTCATACTGCCCGAAGACGTGGGCGTGACCGCCCCTGCCGTCGGGTCGACCGTAGAGCTTGAGCGCGGTCGCGTCCTCCACGTAGTTCTTGCCGTTGTTGATTTCGCCGAAGGTCAGCTTGCGGCCGTAGCCGCCAGTATCCGTCTCGATTCCCTTGCCGTAGCCGTAGCAGGCTGTTATCGCGCCGTAGTGCTCGGTGCGCGAGACTGACGCGAGGTCCTTGGTGTAGGTGAATCGGCGGTGACCGCCCTTCGCGCCGCGATGCGAGCGGATGCCCACCTTGCGAGAGGACACCTTGCCGCCGGATACCGCGATCTCCGTCTCCAGCTCGCCGCCGCACTCCAGGATGGACTTGAGCGACTCGCGTGAGTTGGTATGGTAGAAGGTCAGGCCCTTGTCGACGGTACCGGGCTGGTCGACAGTTCCGGCGGTCCAGCGGGTCGGCTCCAGGCAGACGTTCAGCGCCTGGAGGAAGCCGTAGCCGTAGGGCCTCTTGTCCTCGATGTAGTCGCCGTACGTCTCACAGATGGAGTTGATCGCTGTGTCCGTGTAGACCGTCTCGCCTCCGGCGTGGAGGCCCTTGGGGTCTTGGCAGACGTGCTCATGGACCTCTCCGAGGCGGTCGACCCACACGAGGCGGTAGCCCTGCTTGAGCGCGAAGGTCGTGGCGATGTCCACGCTGTCCTCGCCGTTGAGCTCGTCGGTATGGGTGAGGACGAGCAGCTCATCGGGGCCGATTGTCGATACATAGGCGTCCTGCCACGTGTACACGTCAATTCGCACCTAGAGCCACCTCTCCTCCCATTCGAGCGTCGCGGTGCCGCCGCTCGTCTTGATCTGCTGCACGCCGTCGAGCGAGAAGAAGTCGCTCGCGACGGTCACGGGCCAGTCCGCGCCGTTGACTGTGCAGCGCTCGGTGCGCATGTCCAGCACGACGGTCTGTGCGCCCGTGAACGACGCCTCGACGCGGACGAACTGCTCGGTCGATACGTTGGTGATTGTCCAGCTCGAGCCTGCCGGGGGCTTGCACGTGACCGTAGGGTAGGCCCTGTAGTTGCCCCCGGCGGCGACGGCGCGCTGGGATGCCGACACCTGCTCGGAGCGCCGCTGCCCGTAGGCGGCGGGGTCTGCACAGTAGAACCCGAGCGTGAGATTCGGCATGTGCGCGTTGCGCCCCTGCTCCGCCCCTCCCCTGTAGCGCGCGAGCATGTAGCGCTCCGGGGCGTCGTCGAGCACGAGGGCCTTCTCGCCGCCGGACAGCGCCGAGGCGAGCACGGCCCTTGCCTCGGCGACCTCGTCGAGGGAGCCGCCGACGATGTTGCAGTCGACCGCTATCTCGACGGGCTCGAGGCCCGTGGCGCGGATATGCGAGCCGTCCATGCCCGGGACCTCCGTCTCATCGAGCCGCACCTTGGGGACAATCGGTCTCGTGACCTTGGTCACCAGCAGGTACGGCGTGAGGTCGATTCCGCCGAATATCATGCGAACCCCCTTGCGGCGAGCGTGTGCCTGCCGCGCATCGCGATGGCGGAGGAGACGCGCTCCGAGTCGATGTACAGGTTCCCGTCCTTGTCCCGGATCTGCTCGAGGACGGACAGGATGCCGGCGAGGGCGTCGTCGGAATCCTCCTCGGGACGCGCCGGAGTGTAGACCGCGGACGGAGCGACGGTCAGGCCCGTCGAGAGCATCCCCTGCGCGGTGTCCATGGCGCCGCTGATTGCGGAGACCACGGTGCCGGTGCCGGAGCCGATGCCCTGCGCCCAGCCCTGCATGAGGGCCTTGCCCGAGAAGGTCGTGTAGCCGTGCCCGGTGAAGGGGCCGACCTTTGCCGGCGAGAACGGGAAGAAGGAGCGGATTCTGGATACTGCGCCGGAGACCGCCGAGGTCACCGAGCCGATAGCGGACATGATGCCGTCCTTCAGGCCGTTGAGTATCGACTTGCCGGAGTTGAAGAGCCAGTTGCGCGCACCCGAGAAGAACCCGGTGATCTTGCCCTTGATGCTCGTGACGGTCCTGTAGACGGAGTTGATGCCGCTCGACGCTGCGCTCTTGATGCCCTCCCAGATGGACGAGCAGGCGCTCTTGATGCTCCCCCACATGCTCGACCACGTGGAGCTGATACTGTTGAGCACGGAGCTGATCACGCCGCTGACCTGATTTATCGCAGAGTTGACGGCGAACTTGATGCGTCCCCAGACCACCTCGGCGAAATCACGGACGGTGTCCCAGACGCTCGACCAAACCGAGCTGATTCCGTCGAGCGTGGACGTTACCACGGACTCGACGACCCCGATGGCCGCTCGCACGGCGAACTCTATCTGCGACCAGACGAGCTCGGCTACCGATTTGATGGTGTTCCAGACCGTGTCCCAGTCGCCGCTTATCGCGGCGGTCACCGTGGAGATGACTGTCTGCACCACGGCCATCGCGACCTGGACGGCAGTAGAGATTGCGTCCATCACGCCAGTCAGGACAGCGGAGATCACGGGCCAGACGGCGTTCCAGACGGCGGAGATGATGCCCATCGCCACCTGGATGGCACTTTGGATGAGCGGCATCGCAGCCAGCACCGCCGACAGCACGGACTGCACGGCGGGCATGGCGATGGCGACGAGCTGCGAGACGGTCGTCATTACGTCCGCGATAACACCGACCAGGAAGCCGATGACCGGCGACAGCGCCTGCACGATGCCGAGCACCACCTGTATGCCGGTGGAGAGCACCGGCAGCACGGCCTGCGCGATGTTGAGCAGCGCCGTGCCGATTGGCGCGATGAGCGGCGCGATGAACCCGATTGCCGCCTTGATGCCGTTACCGACGGACGTGGCCACGCCGAGGATGGCCTGAAGCGCCGAGCAGATCTGCGAGGAGTCCACCTTCGGCAGCTTGATCCCGATGCCGGCGAGCGCCCCGACGGCGATGTTCCACGCCGTGGCGAGCGCCTCGGACACGATGGGCGTGAGCACCGACGCGATGCCGGAGAGCGCCGCGGGGAGCGCCTTGATGATGCCCTGCCCGATCTGCGCGACGCGCGGCGCGATGTTCTTGGCGACCGCGCCGACGGACGTGAGCAGCTGCTCGGTGAGCCGCGAGAAGTCCACGTCGTCTCGGCCCAGACCGGTGAGGAAGTTCTCCCATGATGCCTTGGCCATGCCGATGGAGCCGGAGATGGTGGTAGCTGCCTCCTTGGAGGTCGTGCCGGTGATGCCCATCTCGGACTGCACGGTGTGGATGGCCTCGACCACGTCGGCGTAGCTGTCGATGGTGAGGTCGGCGGTCTTGCCCTGCGCCGCGCGCAGCTTGTTGGCGTCCGCGATGAGTCGCTCCATCTCGGACTTCGTGCCGCCGTAGCCCAGCTTCAGGTTGTCCAGCATCGTGTAGTTTTGCTTGGCAAAACCCTGGTAGGCGTTCTGGACGTCGGCCATGTCCGAGCCCATCTTGTTGACGTTGTCCGCCATGTCGCCCATCGCCGTGTTGGCGGACTCGGCGGCCTTCGCCACGTCGCCGCCGCACGAGCTCACGAGCGATGCGGCGAAGCTCGTCGCCTGGGTCATGTATTGGTTTGCGCTCATGCCGCACGTCTTGTACGCTTCCGCGGCGTACCCCTGCAGTTTGCCGGACGCGGAGCCGAAGAGCGTATCGACGCCGCCGACCAGCTGCTCGTAGTCGGCGTATGCGGATACCGCAGCGCCGCCGATTGCGGTCACCGCCGTGGTGAGCGCGCCCATGCCAGCCGCGGCGACGGTGCCCACGCCCCTTGCGACGGTGCCGAGCCCGCTCAGCAGCCCGCTGGAGCGCTTGACCCCGCCGTCCACACCGGAGGTCATCGAGTCGCCGAATGACTTTCCGGCCTTGGAGCCCGTGTCGCCGAACTCCGAGCAGATGCTGCCGGCGAAGCCCTTCATGGACGGCATGAGCGTGATACATGCCGAGCCTACGCTAGTCGCCATCCCGTCCTCCTAATCCTAGAATCTCGTCGATTTCAGCCCTGTTCGCGAGGGCGTTGCGCTGGTGCCTCTTGAGCTCCGCGAGCTGCCCGGGCGTCTTGAGCGGCTGCGGCTCCTGCGGCGGCCGGTGCTTCTTGTCGCTCAGCCCCCACGCGAGGCTCCTGAGCTGGTGCTCGATGCGCCAAAGCATGTACGTCTCCTCGCTCCACTTGAGCTCCGGGTACATGCGGCGCGCGCACCTCGACTCCTTCGGCAGCTGCTCCCACAGGAGGGCGGCGCGCCGGAGGTCGTCCGGTCCGCCCTCGAGCGGGAGGTCGATGCCGTAGTACTGTCGGAAGTCCGCTACAACTTCTGCGCGGTGCCCTTCGAGCTCGAGGACGAATCCTGGGAGTTTTTTGCCTTCGCCGCCTCGAATGCGGCACGCATGAGCACGCCCGTGGACTCAACGGAGCCGCCGAGTCGCTCCATGTACTCCTCGTCGCGTCCGGCGAAGACACGCTCGAAAGCCTCGAACATGCCGGACGGCTCGGTCTCGCTCTTGGCGAACTGCTTGTTGGTCTTGTAGCTGAGCAGCTCGTCGAGGTCGGCGGTAAACTCCCCGTCGATGCCGGGGATGGTGAACGTGAGCTCGGTCATTACTTGCCCTCCGGTGTCTCGGCGGCCTTGGCGGACACGGTCTCGGTGGACTGGATGTAGTCGTAGCAGGTGTTGCCGTCCTCGTCGGTGAGGTACTTGACCGTGAGGGCGCGCGCGGCGAGCTCGCCCACGGCGAGGGTGAGGTCGTCAAGCTCGGAGGACTGGGCAAGCGGCACCACCTTGCGCCAGCGGCGGCCGTTCTTGAGCACGAGATCAAGCACGGCGGACCACGTCTCAGTGGAGTCGCCGTTGTGCTTGACCGTGATCATGCCGTCCTCGTCCTTGACGTTGCCGGAGCCGTACATGACCTTGAGGGTGGCGGCCTTGATCTCGGCGAGCGTGAGCTGTGCGCTCTCGACGCGGGAGGTCTGCGGCGAGGCCATGAGGTCGCCGTTCATGTCCTTGATGTCCTCGGAGTCGGTGTCGAGCGTCTCGACGTAGCCGTCCTCGCTGATGTAGCCGAGGCATTTCCACGTCTCGGGCAGCGCGGTCTTGTAGTCGGTCGGCAGCGCCGTTCCGGCGGGCGCGGTGAAGATATAGCCGCCCTTTACTCCCTTGGCGCTGGAGACGTTGGCGACGTTGTTTTTGTTGCTTTCTGCCATGATTGCTCCTTATTCGCAGATGGTCAGGTTGATGTTCGTCTGGTATCTGGGAGTCCCCGTGTCGGGGTCGTCCCATCGGTACGTGCCGTCGGGCACGGCCGAGAACACGTTCGGCTCGTCCACGATGGCGGCGCACGCCCGCTCGACGGCCTCGGCGATCTCGCGTGCGCGCCTGCGGGTCTTCGCCCACGACGTGGCGAGCACGCGCGGGGACTGGATGAACCGTGTCGCGCTCGTGGCGGCGAGGGTGACCTGGACGAACTCATCGGGTCTCTCGCGCGGCACGTCGGGCACGCACTTGATGCCGGTCGCGTCCATGAGTCGCTTGGCGACCACCCTCTCGATGTCCATCAGTCACCTCCGAAGATTGCCTGCAAGCGGTTGTGCTTCTTCTCGCTGCGGAAGGCGTGGACGCCCTCCGTGTGGAGCGAGCGCCCCTTGGCGAGGGAGCCGCTCATGACGTCCGAGGCGTAGCCTGCGCCCTCCCCCGGTTTCGGGCTAAACGACGCATTGGCGGACGCGACGACAGCGTTGGCCTTCTCGGTGAGCATGGCCTGCACGCCCCCGCCGTTCATGACCTCGGCGTATCCGCCGCGGTTCCAGCCCTTCCACTTGATCTTGACCTCGCACTTCGCCTTAGCCATCGGTTCGGGTCACCTCGCAGGTAAGGTCCCAGGGGCCGGGCGTATTGGCCGCGGTGTATCGCTTGGGGTCGCCGACCACCTTGTAGTCGGTGCCGCGCACCGTGACCGTCGCGTCCTTGAGGTCAACGTCCGCGCCCTTCGGGAAGCAGAGCGTGTAGGCGACCGTCACGCCGTTCGGGCGCGTCGAGTCGAGGTCGGCGGTCGCGCCGGGGCACACCACGACGTTGTCGACCGCCTCCTCGGACACCGTCTCGCCGGTAGGCTCGCCCAGCTCGTCGTATGACTGGGCCGCATTGCGCACGGTCACGGTCTCGCCGGAGATGAGGCACATCATTCGGCCACCCCTCCCCTCTCCAGCGGCGTGAGCGACCCGAGCGCCTGACCGGTGAGGCCGAGGCGCCTGAGGTCGCTCTTCCCGAGGTACATCTCGCCGAGCGCCGAGCCGTAGGTGACCGATGCGGTATAGATTCCGGCCCCCTGGCTGTACTGCGTGGCGCCGGCCATCGCGGACGGTGCCGAGAGCACGCGGTTGACGAGCAGGCAGCACACGGCGGGGGCGGCGCGGTCGAACGCCGGGCACGCCCCCTCGGCGTACTCGCCGATTCGGTCCTCGAATGCCGCGAGCATCAGGTCGGATGCGTCCTGCAGCAGCACCTCGGTGCGCGCCGAGTCCGCGGGCTCGCCGTAGCGGGCCTTGTAGTCGTCCACGCTGGCGAGCGCGGCCATGGCTACTTGGCCTCCATGATCCCGGCGTCGACGAGGGCCTGAACGACCTTCGCGACGGTCGGACTGGCGCCGGGGTTGGCGACCTTCTTGGGCAGCACGAGCGGCTTGCCGTCGGGGGACACGAGCGCAACGTGCTGCGGGAGGATGCTGGACGCCTTGCCCGCGTCCTCCACGATGAACTTCTGGACTAGATGAGCCATCTCGGTACCCCCTAGGCGCTCTTGAGGACGGCGAAGGCCTTCGGGTCGAGTACCGCGTATGCGAGGACGGCCTCGGTGCGGTAGGCGATCTGGTTGTAGCCCTTCAGGTCCTGACCGGTGTTGTCGGGGTCGCCGTACTCGATGACCTCGGCGGTGATGTCGCGGACCATGCCCCACTTGATGGCGGAGAAGTCGCCCATGATCGCGGAGACCTTGGTCGGGGTCTTGGCGAGACGGCCGTTCACGGTGCCGGACACGGAGGCGGGGATGCCGTCGAGGTTGCCCACGTTGAGGGACAGCGGCACCTCGGGGTACAGGCGCTGTCCGGTGGCCGGGACGCGTAGCTTGCGCAGCTCGGAGGCGAACTGGCGGCTCATGGCGATGCCGTTGATGCCATAGTCGAGCAGGGCGTCGGAGAGGGAGTCGATGTCGTCGACCGGGGAGTCGGTCTTGGCGACGCTGTGGACGTCCTTGTCAGCGGTCAGGGCGGTGTAGCCGCTGAGGGCGAGGCCAGTCTTGGGGTTGATGGCGTGGTAGATGATGTAGTCGAGCGCGCGGCCCGCGGCGGCGGTCTGGTCGGCGATGATGTTGGAGATGATCTCAAGCTGGTTGTCCTCGTCGGCCCACTTCAGCTCGTCGGAGACGCGCGTGGTCGTAACGATCTTGGCGCGCTTTGCGACCACGGGGTCGGTGGAGATCTCGGAGCCGGACTTCTTGCCGCCCTCGGCGACGACCTCGGCCTCTGCGGTCGGGTTGAACACGAGATAGGTCGTGTCGGCGAACTTCTGCGGCGTGCTGGGGCTCAGCGTGGCGATGGTGGAGGTGTCCTTCACCTTGCCGATGATGGTGGAGACCACGCTGGACGGCAGCTTGATTTTCTGGGTATCGTTTGCAGCCATTTCTGTGCCTTTCTTCGGGTTTGGCTTACTTCAGGAGGCGCTTGGCGAAGTCTCGCAGCGCCTCGTCCCCGCCCTTGCCGCCCTTGTCGAAGCTGCCGGGCTTCTCCACTCGCGGCGCGGGCTTTGTCTTGAAGGCGGCGAGCATCTTGTCGCACCATGCGGCCATGCTCTCCTCGTCCTCGCCGACGATGAGCTCGGCGGGGACTCCCTTCTCCTGCGCGACCTTGGCGGCGATCTTGGCTCGCGCCTCGGCCTTCTCCTTGGCGTCGAGTCGCTTCTCGAGCTCCGCGATCTTCTCGTCGGCGGTCTTCTTCGCCTGGTTGGCCTCGTCGAGTGCGCTTGCCGCGCCCTTGTTGGCCTTGGCCTGCTTCTCCCACTTGCGGGAGTGCGCCTTCTCGGCCTCGTAGAGCGCCTTGTAGTCGGGCTCCTCGCCCCCGGTCGGCTCCGTACCGCCCGTGGGCTCCGTGTTGGTCTCTTCTGCCATGTCGCGTCCTTTCCCGGACCGTGCGGCCCGTCGGGCCAGCCGTGCGGCCGAACCCCTTAGATGTGCGTTTCGGGGCCGTGCGGCCCCTGTCCCGGGAAGTGTCCGACAGGCGTGAGATTTGGCCTGTTTGGCGTTTTTCGGCATGAAAAAAGCCGCCCGTGGGCGGCCATGCGGTAAGATGGGATTGGGCGGAAGCTGTTTGACTCACCTATTGAGACATGCAGCTCCCGCCTATTTTTTTATCGTTTGGAGCGACCCGTCGTGCCCCAGCATCCTCACTTCGGCGATTCCGTACCTCTTCATGTACTTGCGTATCCATGCTTCGGCTTGGCTGTCGGTGACAGACTTGTTCTCGCTGACGTCGAAGACGGCGAACCGCACTCCGCTCTTGTTGGCCACGGACTTCATGTGCGACTTGAACGTGTTCTCCGATTTCGACGTATACACGGTCTTGATTTCGATGCCCGTGGACAGGTCGGCGCGGCTTACGGTCGTTTTTCCCTGTGCGTTCTCACTCTTCAGGTGCACCTCGTCTTCCCAGAACTCAGTCTTGTAGCCCAGTGCCGCCAGCTTCTCTGCGGTTCTCCTCTCTCCGGGGTCTACCCTCCACCTCTTTACCTTGTCGCGCCTCACCGCATCGTCCGTGAACGTTATGCCCTTATGCTCGCCGCCCGCGTACCAAGACGGGTCGCGTAGCTCTATCTCGGATGCGACGCGGTTGTTGAGGTAGGCGGTGTACGCCTTCCCCTCCTTGTTGCCGTGGCGCCTCACGAGCGCTTCGCGTTCGTCCTCCGGCATTGCGTACCAGTCGGAGGCGATGCCGTCGCGGCCTCCGAGCGCGGCCAGGCAGTCGTTATACCTCTCGTACATCCCGTCAGGGTCGTATCCCTTGACTGTAGTCACCCCGTCGAAGCCGGGAACGATTCGGCAGTCGCAGTGCGCGTGCGAGTGTTCGGCCGCCTCCTCGGTCTTGGCGTAGAAGCCGAACGACGCGAGCATGAGGCAGAACCCGCACGTCTCGCCACGGGGAACGCGGGCGTACCACGGCTTTGCCGGGTCTTTGCGCGCGTTGTGGGCGACGCACCTGTTGGCGGCGCGCCTGATCTCCTCGTCGACCCTCGTGACGCACCGCGAGACAAAGACCTCGGGGGCGCCCTCGACGACCTTGCCGATGAAATACCTAACCGCGCCGAGCGTGTCGTCCGGGTCTCGCATGGACTCGGCGCCCGCCCGATACTTCCCGGGGAAGCCCTGCGACGCCCTGACCGCGTCGTAGTATTCGGCGGCCCTGGCGGCGGCGCACGTGTCGGCGTAGTACCCGAGCACCGCCTCGATCGTCTCGTAGGCCCTCTCGCGGAGAGCGGAGACATCGCCGCCACCGCTGTGCTCCCAGCTCGACAGCAGGGACTCGAGTGCCGGCCTCACCTTCGCCTGGGCGTCTGCCGACAGCGCGTTCACCTCATCGGTCAGCTCGTCCAGCAGGCTAGTCGGCACCGCCGCCATTCTCGCCCTCCTTCGGCTCGAACAGCGATGCGATAGCCGCGCCCGCCTGCGCCTTCTTGGCATCCGACTCGATGCGCTGGATCTGCTCGTCCGTGTAGTCGAGCATCTCGTAGGCGACCGTGGAGTTGGCGAGCTTCGGGAGCGCCTGCACCTGCTTGAGCAGCGCGTCGGACAGGCTCACCGTGGACGGGTACGCCGGGCTGAGGAATCGCGGGTTGATCTCATGCCCCGCATCGCGCTCGGTGGCGAAATCGGTGCCGTTCGCCACGGCGAGCGCCATGTAGGCCACGTTGCGCAACGCCGTGCCGTTGTCGCGGTTGAGGTTCTTGGCGTCGATGACAAGAGGCTCGAGGGACGCGGCGATGGCGTCCGAGGAGGACGGGTTGTCGTTGGACACTCCGAAGAAGCTCACCGGCACGTTGGTCACGGCGGACATCTGGCAGGCGAGCTGGCGAAGGTACTCGGTAAGCGGGGCCATCTGCAGCTGCGCGGACTGCCAGACCGTGGGCTTGTCGCCGTCGGGGTCTTTGGTGATCTCGTTGACAGCGCCCATGCTCGCGTCGTACTTGTTGCCATCGTTGAGCATCTTCTTGTAGGTTCCCAGAAGCCACGTCTGCGGCAGGGTCGCGGCCTCGGCGGCGACCTCCATGCGGGCGCGCTGTCGGATGGCGTCGTCGGTGATGCTCATCACGGAGCGGCTGATGCGCGAGGTGCCGAAGGGGCGCTCGAGAGTCGCGCCGTGTGCCATCGGCTCCATGAGGCAGCGCCCCATCGAGTGCTCACGGTACTCGGCTACCCACGAGCCGCCGTCGCGCGTGAGCACCACGAGGCTGTCGTCGGTGAGCAGGTGCACCACGGTCGGCACGCGCTCGGTGTCGCCGGGCATCTTCTTGGACTCAGCCACGACGAGGCCCGCCCTGATGGCCTTGCGAGCGTCGTCCCAGAGCGCCGCCGCCGCGGTGGCGGGGTAAGCCGAGATGACCGGGTAGCCGCCGCCGTCCGTCACGGTCCAGAAGCCGCAGCAGTGCTTCAGCTCGCCGATGAGGTTCTTGCGGTAGAGGCGCTCCAGCTGGTTCGACTCGCAGATGGCGCGGAGGGCCTTGCTCGTCTGCTCGTCCGCGCACGTATAACCGTTGAAGATGGAGCGGTCGGCGAGTACATGCACGGCCTTGCGGGGCCAGTCCACGCGCGGGTTGATCTTCTTGGCGAGGCTCGCCGGCATGGCGATGCCGAGGTCCTTCACCGACACGTGCCCGAGGTAGTAGTCCTCGCGCTCGAGGTTGCTCGTTCTGTGCTCGCGCCAAACGGTCATGAGCTCGCGGACGAGCGCCGCGTCGCCCGGCTCCAAGCCTGCGGCGGATGCTACCTGCCCCGCCAGTTCCATGTTCACTGCTGCCATCAGAAGCTGGCCTCCTGTTCCCTTCGCGGGTCTCGTTTCGTTGTTCTAGCCGCCCAGAGGGCGAGCGATGCGGACTCGATGGGGGCTGCGATGGAGTCGGGGCCGTCCGCGAAGCCCCAGCCGTCCCTGCCGATGTCGCGCTTGAGCGACTTGCGCGCCGAGTCGTCGAGCGCCGGCGACTCGATGTGCGACAGCGTGCCCGAATCGACCTCGTCTTTGAGCATCGACGCCGCAGCCTGCACGATTGCCGGGGTTCCCATCTCGAGTGCGCACTTGCTGAAGCCGCCGTCGAGCATCCGCCGCTTGAGCGCGTCCGCACCGGACTTGCCGTCGATGCAGACGCACGCGATCTCGTCTCGGTTGCGCAGGAGCATGTCCGAGATCGCGACCGTTCCGCCCGAAGCGCCCATCACGTCGTACAGCTCGACGTAGGACGGCCCGTCCCTGTCGGCGAGCGCCCATGACACCGCGGCGCGGGAGCCGTCCACGGAGAACTTCACGCCGAAGGCGAGCTTTCCGTCAGTGGGCGCCGAGTCGCGCCGGCACCCGTCCCACTTCTTGGAGGACAGGGCGTAGAGGAGCGAGCCTCCCGTCTTCGCCCACCATCCGAGTCGCTCGCGCGCGAACACGTCCGGCTGCATCTGCTCGGACTCGCCCTTGACTGCCTCGTAGTTGAGCACGGTGCCCATGGACGGGTTGCACTCGTACCAGCGGGACTCGTCGTGGACGTCGCCTATCTCGTCCGCGCCCCACTCTATCCACGCCATCTCGGACTCGCCGCCGTGCACGCCGTCGTGGAGGTCGCGGAACACCGTGCCGACGTTGTCGGGGCCTGGCGGCGTTCCGAGGTAGATGGTCTGCGGGTTGTGCGTGGCGCTGGCGGAGATGGCGGGCAGGGACGCCGCCTGCTGCTTCTCGGTCAGCTCCTGCGCCTCGTCGTAGATGAGCACGTCGTAGGTCTTGCCTCGCGCCAGCGAGTCGGTGCGCGTCGTGAAGCGGATGAGGCCGCCGTTCCTGAGCCTGATGGCCTGTTGGCCGTTGGTCTTGCGCACGGCGAGCAGCAGGTCGTGCAGCTCCTCGTTGTCCTCGTCCTCGAATGGTTGGGACAGCTCCCGGAACATCTGGTCGGAGGTGTCGCCGTGCTGGCAGGTGTACAGGATCTTCTCGCCGTTGAGCGCTCCATAGAAGCACCTGGCGCGCACGACCCAGCTCTTTCCGTTCTGGCGCGGGATGGAGATGCCCAGCGTGCGCAGCAGGTACTTGTCGCGCGCGTCGCGGGCCAGCATCGCGTCGAGCAGGTGCGGCTGCCACGGGAGCGGGTCGCCGAAGTACGCGGTCGCGAGCTCGCAGGCCATCTCGCCGTCGCCGCTGAGATCCTCCGGGACGTTAGCCTCGTATGTCGGCGTCTGCCTGGGCTCCATCAGGCGCCCGCCGCCTTGGCCTTGCGCTCGCGGTCGGCAAACATCAGGCTCAACACCCTAGCGCCCTCGCTCTGCGGACGCGCCTGCTGCACCTGGATGGGCACTGCCTTGCGCGACAGCCCGAGCAGCTCGTTGAGCGCGCGTATCTCGGCGGTCGCCTGCTTGAGCACGGACACGGCGGGGTGCGGGCGCTCCATGATGGCGTGCCGCCCGTTCTTCGCCTTGATGGGCTTGTAGCCGACGGGGTCGAGCACCTTCACGGACTTGCCCTTGCTCATGGCATCCTCCGCGGCCTTTGCCACGGCGTGCCAGTAGCACAGCAGCGCGAGGTTCGGCACGTCCTCGTCGGAGAAGCGCCCCGATGCGGTGACGCTCGCCCAGATCTGCGATTGATAGTCGTCGGATGCGACCGATTCCGGCATCTCCGGCATCCCGGCCTCCTTTCTCGTGCCCGCATTGTGCGATGCGGGTGAGATTCGCGGCCTACCCCCGCCCTGGGGTCATGGGGCGGGGGGAAATCGGCACTGGCCGGCATGGGTGTCCGTGCACCCCCGGGGAGGGGCGATGCCCCCGCCATCGGCGGCTAGGCGCCCCAGAAAAGCAGTGAGGCGCAGCCGTGCCGACGACCGTGCCTCCAGTTAGACCTTTCAGTCCCGCCTATTCAGTTGTCCATAACGTTTAGAACAGCCTCGTGCGCCTTATCTCGACGGGCCTCGCGTCGCCCGGCATGTGCTTGCCCTTCCTCTGGTTGCAGATGCGGTGCGCCGCGTCGAGGTTGGCGTAGTCAAGCACCGCGCCGCCCCTCGCCCTCGGCACCACGTGGTCGGCCTCGAAGCTCCACGGCGTGCCGGGCGGCAGGCTGTAGTCTATGGGCTGGCCGCATATGTGGCACGGCCTGCCCTCGGCGCGGAGCCTCGCCTTGAGCTTGCGCTCGGCGTTGCCGTTGGAGCTCCACGTCATGCCAGGCGCTTCCTCGCGATATAACGCTTCTTCACCGACAGGGTCGGGGCCTCGTCGGTGGCGCCTATCTCGATGGTGAGCGTGATGGGCGGCAGCACGAACCTCTCGTCGATGTCCCCGCCCACGTCGTCCGCCATGGAATACAGCAGGGACGCGGCATCGCGGAGCTGCCGCGCCACCCTCTCGCCCGCACTCATGCGACCAGCCCCACGACCAGCTGCATGCACCACAGTACGGCGGCGATGCAAAGCAGCACGAGCGCGGCCATGATGAGGCACCCGATGAGCTTGCCAATTAGCCTTCCGATCTCGTCCATTCAAACCTCCAATCTCACCCGCACGCCATGCGCACGAGAACGGTCAAAACAACGGCGAGCGCCCATGCGGACCTCGCCGCCCACGCCAGCAGCGCCAAGAGCGCCGCCAGCGGCATCAGCCACAGAACATGTCGCACGCCGCCTCCTGCATGTCCCTCATGTGGTCCGCTATCCATGGGAGCGCCCAGTAGGCGACGTCGCCCGGCTCCGCGTCCGCCACGTCGAACCTCTCCCGGAAGGCGTCGTCGAACTCTATCTCGCAGATGCCGTAGTCGCAGCAGCACTCGTACATCTTGGTGCACTCGGCGCACGTCGGCTTGCCCTCGCCGAAGTGCCTGTCGATTGCCGCGTCGGTGCATCCGTCCGGGAGGTTGTAGCTCGGCTCACAGCTTGCCCCCAAGGCGAATCACCTCCTCGCAGTACATCTCGTACTGCTCGATGAACCTGCGCGGGTTCTCCGCGATGACGTCGAGAACCTCAGCGAGCGTCATCTTGCCCAGGGGGCGCCCGCCGTCCGTGAGCTCGCTGTCAGGCACGTCGATGATGTGGCGCTCGATTATCTCGAATCTCATCTCTCCACCTTCTTCCTCACGATGTCGCGCGGGTCTTCGCCCATCGCCTCCGCCAGATTGAGCAGCAGGTTCATCTTCACTTCCCTGCCGTTGCTGATGGCATGGCTCAGGCTGCTGAGGTTCACCCCGGCGGCGCGCGCCAGCTGCTTCAGCGGGACGTGGTTGTCGATGCGCCAATGGGCGATCTTGTCGGCGTCCAGAACGTACTCGGTCGCCATCACCTGCACCTCCCCTCGCGCTTGAGCGTCTCCACGTTGCGGCGGGACCTCTTGAGCGCGCGAATCCGGGCGCGCCTCCATTTCGGGTCGAGCCTCTTGCAGAGCGCCCTCGCCTCGCGCCTCACGCCGCGCAGCACGGGCACGAGGGCCTCGTTGAAGCTCGCCACCGCGTTGGCCATGATGGCGGCCGCGGCCCTCGCGGCGGGGCCATCCGGTCTCCACAGGTCGACGGACGGCGACGGCGCCGGCCTCATCTCGTCAGCCATGCCGCACCTTCCTCCCGCACTGCGGGCAATAGTTCCAGACGCCGCTCACGCGGTAGTGCTCCTCGTCCTCGACCTTACAGCCGCAGACCGAGCACAGGAAGCCGTTGTCGCACGAGTCCTGGACGCTCCCGTCGTAGACGTTCTCGCACTCGCCGCGGTCGACGAGGTCGGCGAGATAGTCGAATACGTTGCCCTCCGTATAGCCGACGCACTCGAGCACGCGCTCGAAGATGTCGAATATGAACGGGTCGAGGACGGTCCTCGGCAGGCTGTTGAAGAAGCCCCTCGACCCGCGCAGGCTCGCCGCCGCCTCGCGGCGCTGCTCTTCGCTAATCATCAGTCAAATCCTCCCCACACCACGGGCAATACCGTGGGACAGTCTCGAACTCGGTCCAGCTCGTAATGTACGTGTCGTCATGCTCGTAATGCACGACGCCGAAGACGAGGTCGCACCTAGGGCAGTGGACGGCGTCGACTGGGTCGACGTCCCCTATCGCGACCATCTCGTTGGTGTAGACCAACTTGCGCGGCTTCCACTTCTGGTGCGACGGGGTCGCACCGCACGTCGGGCAATCGACCGGCCTTGCGAACTTAATACGCTTCATCTTCCACCACCACCGCACCGCAGACCGGGCAGGAGTACCAGTCGACTGGGAACGCCTCGGATGTCACGACGAGCACACCGTCCGGCTTGTCGCCGGGCACCAGCACGCGGCATCCGCACTCTGAGCACTTGAATGATTCCTTGGTGTAGTCGGCGACGTTGTGACATGTCGGACGGTCGATTAGGTCTGCAAGGGCCGCGTACGTCTCGTTCTCAACCTCGTAAATGAACTTGCCGTCCACCTCGACGCCGATTGAGTTTGCAATCACGTCGAGTGAATCAACGTGGCGGTATGCCCCGGTCGATGCTTCGCGCAACTCAGCCACCGCTCGCTTGCGCTCCTCGTCGTTAATCATCGTCTCCCCCTTCCGGGTCAATGAGATCAGCGAGCTTATCGAGGACAACATCGAAGTCATGGTAGTCCTCGAAGCCGACCACCACCTCGGCAAGCTCGTCGAAGAACTGCTCCTTGTACTGGATGGAGTGGCCGATGGCCAGGTGTCGCAGGTTCTCAGCCATCTCGCGTCGCTCTTCGCTAGTGAATGTCATCGAAACCAGCTCCAAACATACAGTCGTAGTCGCACTCCCAGGTCTCTCCGTCGCGGCTCATGGTCGCCCCGTACCTCGGAGTACCGCCGGTATCGTCGCCCCAGAAGTGGAAGTGCCATCCAAGGAAGTCGAACTCCTCGTCGTACTCGTCTGCGGCGTACCTCGTGTCGCCGTACTCCTCGTAACCGTCCCACCCGAACTTGCGGGAAAGGTCATCGAACGTATATATGGTCGGCTTGTCCTCGCCGTCCTCCCACTCGTAGACCTCCGGCCAACCCTGCTTGTAGCACCCGACGCGGACATTGCCGTCGCCCATGACTCCATGGTGCGAGAACTCGAACCACTCGAATCCGTCATGGTGCTTCATGATGTTCGCGTACACGCGGAGTCCAGTAGGCAGGGAACCCTCGTCGGTGTCGTATACGCCTACGTCCTCCTTGTCGGTTCTACGCTCGCCGTTGAGGTACACGAACGCGCCGTAGTCGCTGTATGCCATGGCTATACCTCCTTCGCCGCCGCCTCGCGGCGCTTTTCATCGGTAATCATTCGTCCACCTTGGATATGGTCAGCGCCACGTATTTCTGGGCAAGGCCCTCGAAGTCGTCGAGGATGTAGTCGATTCGGTAGACTTCACCGTTGAGCGGATGCCTGGCTGCTTCCCCGACGGCGTAGCCTTCGTTCGTGACAACGTCGAATACGATCTCATCGCCGACCTTGTAACCCCGGTCGTTCTTGCGAATCTCGAACGTCTTGGTGCCGTTCAGGACGGCGTCGGCGTATTGCTCTTGAATCTTGAGCCTGTGCGTCGCCATCAGGCCTCACCCCTCAGCTTGCGGATGCGGGATACGATGTCCTCAATCACTTTCGGAGAGCAACCAGTTGTTATATTGCTGAGAGAACAACTTTGACAGGTTCCATCCTTGCTGAAGTACGTGCAAGCGGTGCCTTCTGCGACGCATTTGTCTAAGTCCTCTTCCAGCTTCTCCCAGCTGTCGGGTTCGGTGAGGTACATGAGCCCGGGGTCGAGTTTCCTGCCCGCGTCCGTGACCGCGCGCCAGCAGTTCCCCCACTCTTTCTCGAGGTCGGAATCGACCGTGTACACCCAGTACACGATGTTTCGGGCCGTGCCGCCGCTGCCGTACAGCACCTTGGTATCTAGCGGAATCTCTCGACCGTCGGCATCCTTTGGCAGTTGAATCATCATTCCTCCTTATCTGGCGTTATACGCCCTCCATCCCGATCTGCTCGCACCACTGGTTGGCCATCGCCTTTGCGATGCCCGGGAACGTGCGGCTGCGAACCTTGGCGCGTTCGTGTGGCGGCAGATGCCAGGCGTCCGCGTACCATGCCGGCATGGAGTTGCCTGACTTGAAGACCTTGCGCGGCTCAGGCTCGACCTCATCAGTCGGCTTGAGCGGCTCGAGCCCCTTCAGCCACAGGCACGTCTTCTTTTCGAACGGGTCGCCGAACATGTACGGCTGCACGATTTGGTCCGGTTTGCGCCATCTTGTGCTCATACAGCCGACGGGGTTCTCGATTGCGACGTGCGGCGCATCGCACTTGGCGAACGCCATGAAGAACTCGACGGCGGCCTCACGGTTAGCCTTGCGCTCGCGCGCTCTGTCGCCGTACTTTCCCTCGTCGAACCAGCGGTTTCCGGTGACGGTGAGATACGTGCATGGCGGGTGCGCGATCACCAGGTCCCACTTGAGCTTGAGCATCTGGAGGGCGTCGACGTTGAGGTGCATGAGGTCGTGACCCCCCCTCGCTTCCTCAAGGTCGCAGCTGTAAGCCTCGTGTCCCATCTTCCTGAACTCAAGCGCCACGCGCTGCGACTCCTCGCAGGCGATAAGAACTCGCATCTACGCCACCCACTTCCTGACGACGGCCACGTCGTACATGCCCTCGAGGTAGCCGACGGCCCTCGCCGCGGCCATGTCTTGCTCGCAGCCGAGCTCGTCCCATCCGCTCATCGCGCCTCCCAGTAGTTGCATACGGCCTCCGCCTGCGTCCTGTGAACGAACTCCGGGCGCCGCTCGCACTCGTACTCCGTGCGCTCCACGCCGTGGATGGTGCGCAGCACCGTCGCGCCGCAGTGCAGGCAGTTCTCGCAGCGCTCCTCCCGGAGCCCGTCCGCGTAGATGTCCGGCCTCTCGTCTCCCGTCATCTGTATCCCCTCTTCCCGTACCTTCCGTCGTTCACCATGTTCCTGACGTGGCGCCGCATGTCCCGCGCCGCCTGGTCTCCCTCGGGCGGCAGCTTCCAACCGCTCGCACACTCGACGCAGTGGACGCGCCATCCGCCCCGGTAGCGCTCGAAGTGCCCGAAGCCCGGAGGCGTCCACCTGCCGCACTCGCGGCAGTAGCCGCCGTAGACGTTCCTAGCCATTCCCCTGCTCCTTCCTGTACTTGCCGCCCATCACCGGCACCTCCCGATGCTCTTCAGGTACAGGTTGTTGCGGCGCGAGCGGGCGAGTGCGCGATGGCGGCGGCGCTGCCACTTCGGGTCGAGCGCCTTCGCGAGCTTCCTCATGAGACGGCAGGCGTCTCGGAACACGCGGGAGATGCTCTCCCACAACATCTCGGCGACGGCCTCCGCGGCATCGCCGATTGCCTCCAGCAACTGCGTCGCCGCCCAGCTAAGCGTCCCGGGGTATGGCGTCTCGGACGTCTCGCCGGTCTTCTTCTCGTCGGTCATCGGTATTCCTTTCATTCGGTTCCTATTCGCATTCATAGGCATCGCGGGCCATGGATTCCGCGAGCGCGCGCATGTCGGTCACCTCGGCGCACTCCGCGCCGAAGAACATGCCCAGCTCGCCCCTCTTGTGCCTGTCGCACCGGTAAGCCCGGCAGATCTCGGGCCTCGCGGCGTAGACCGCGCACTCGCGCCCGTCCGTGAGGTACGGGCACAGCAGGTCGTACTCCGCCCTGGGCTCGGCGGGCTCGATTCCGTTCCGGCGCACGTACGCCTCGAGGCGCACCCGGTCGAACGGGCTCACGGGCAGGAAGCGCGAGCAGCACTCGCCGCAGCCCCTGCAGTCTCCCGTATAGAGGTCGGTCACGTCGTCGCTCTGGAGCCCGGCGTGGATGGCCGCGGCGATGGCCCTCTCGTCATTCATCGGCCAGCCCTGCCGCTCTTGTCGGGCACGGCGGCCTCTACTCGGCACGCTTGGCCACCTTCTTGTCGTAGATCCTCTTGAGGTCCCGGCGCATGAACCGGATGAACTCCTCCTCGCCGACGTCGTCCGCCAGCGCCACATATCGCATCGCATCGTGGCACCATTCGTCGAAGTCGAGCAGCCTTCCGCTGAACGCGCTCTTGACGTCCGTGACCTCGGCGTAGGTGAAGCGGGTCAGCATCTCCTCGCGCATGACCCTGTCCGCGAGCGCCTCGATGGGCGTCTTGGGCCGGTTGATGATCTGTCGGTAGCCGTTGGCCATCTTCGTCATGGCGTCGAGCTGCTTGGCCAGCTTGCTGTTCTCGGCCACGAGGCGCTCGTTGCGGCGCTGCTCGTAGTCAAGCTCGGCGAGCACGTGCTGCTCGCAGTTGGTGATCTCCATCGTCATTTCACCTCTCGGATGATCTCGTTGCCGTATCGGTCGGTGATGGCCCAGTAGCCGAACTCGTAGAGGTCGGGGCTGTGCGGCGGATACTCCCTGAGCAGCGTGCCGGACCACCATGCCTCCTCGGCCGCCCCGGTGCGCCATACCCACTCGGCGTGCAGTCCGCCGTCGTGGAACTTCCCGTGGCACCCGGTCGTGCCGGAGCCGCACAGGGCGAACAGAGGGCTGCGCAGCTCCCACACCCCGTTGGGCGTGACGAGCCTGAACGTCTTCCCCCACGAGCGCCTCGCGACGTGGTGGCAGTTGCAGGCTCGCCGGCCGCACACCGCGCACCGGGCCTGCGTCGGCTCGTATGCCGTGATGCCGGTGTACCTCGCCCCGAGGTGCGGCTTGCCGTAGAGCTCGGCGCGCTCCTTGGACCAGCCCCTGAGGACTCCCGCGTCGACCGTCATCGTGGCCTCACCTCGCACGCGGCGCGGGCGGCCAGCAGCCTCCGCGCGTCCTGGTACAGCCCGAACTGGTCCCTGCTCGCGGTCGTGCCCCGCGGGGCCTCGACCTTGGCCGGATCGATGCCCGGGTGCTCGGACGCCCACCGGCGCTCCTGCTCGGCCAGCGCCTCCTCGGGCGTCCTCGTGGGCCTGAACGTCGCGGCCTCGACCTCCGAGGCGGTCGGCTTGCCGCGGCTCCGGGCCTCGGCGTCGAGCTCGCGCTGGCGGCGGTGCCACTGCCGGGCCTGCGGCTGCCAGTCCGAGATCGGCATGCCGTTGGACTTGCGCCAGCCCTGCGACGCGTAGAAGTCGAAGAACGCCTGCGGGTCGCCGTTCAGGCAGTTGGCCCCGAAGTACGCGGCCACCTCCTCGGCGGTCGGCGGCTCGAAGCCCTCGGGCGCGGCGCACGCGGCCGCACTGCCCTGCACTGGGATGGCCTGGCTTGGTATGGACTGGTATGGATTGGTATATAAGGAGGGGTTTTCAGGTTCCGAAACCCCCGTTTCGGCAGTTTCCGAAACCCCGAAACCCCCGTTTCCGTTTTCCGAAACCCCCGTTTCCGAGGTTTCCGTATCCTCCGAAACCCCCGTTTCGCCCTTGGAGTCCTTGCGCGGCCTGCCGCCCTTGTTCTTGTTGCGGGCGGCGAGGCTGTTGTCGATGTCCTCTCGCAGGCTCTCGAACACGGCGCTGAGCGCCCAGTCGGAGAACTCCGGCTCGATGCCGTTGGTGCCGTACTGGATGATGGCCCAGCACAGCTCCCCGCGCGGCCCCTCCGGCACGCGCTCGAGGGTGGCGGTGAGCTTCGGGAACCACGTGAACTTGCTTGCCATCAGAACCACCCCCAGAGAAGCGAAGAGAAGAACAGGAAACCCGCGGAGAAGGAGGCGGCGAAAAGGGCCGCCTCCCAGTGGTCGCGGAAGATGTCGGGTACGCGCCCCATCAGAACGGGATGTCCTCGTCGTACACGTCCAGCTGCTGCTGGGCGGGCGCCGGCTGCGGCGCGGCCTGCGGTGCCTGCTGGGGCCGCTGCGGAGCCGCCTGCGGGGCCTGCTGGTAGGCCTGCTGGGCGTTCCACTGCGGCGCGGGCTGCTGGGGCGCCGGCTGCGAGGCATATGCCCGCGGCGCCTGCTGGGGCGCGTACTGCTGCTGGTATCCCTGCGGCGCGTACTGCTGCGGGGCCTGCTGGCCGTTGGGGTTCTGGCTCATGAGGACGACCTCGTCGGGGATGATCTCGACCTTCGAGCGCCTGCCGCCCCCGTTCTTGTCCTCCCAGGAGCTGTAGCGCAGCTTCCCCTCGATGGCGACCTTCATGCCCTTGCGCAGGATGCGCGAGAGCGCCTCGGCGCGGTTGCCGAACATGGTGCAGTCGATGAAGTTGGGATAGTCCTCCCACTCCCCCGTCTGCTGGTTGCGGCGGCGGTCGTTCACCGCCACGCCGAAGCCCAGCACCTGCGTGCCGCCCGGCGTGGCGCGCAGCTCGGGGTCTCGGGTCAGATTGCCCGACACGACCACTCTGTTGATGCTCATCTGTATGTCTCCTCTCCGCCGCTCGTCCAGGTCCTCTGGATGTCGGCGTCTACGGTCTTGATTCGCAGCTTCAGCGCCATGATCGCCTCGCTCGATGCCTTGTAGAGCGCCTCCGCGCAGTCGCGCAGCTGCTTCTTCTCGGCTATCTCATCGCGCCCCCGGCACAGGTCGCCGATGATGGTCACCGGCGTGCCCTTGGAGCGCTCCTCGAGGATTGCGATGCGCAGGGCCTTGCGGTAGTCCGCCTCGTTCTCGGCGTACTGCTGGCCCGTCCGCCTGAGCGTGTCCAGCTCCGCCATGAGGCGCTCGAACAGCTCCTCGCGCTGCGCGTACATGTCCTGCATGGCCTACAGGACGCGCCACGTAGGCGTGGCGCAGCAGCCGGGGTGCTTCTTGAACTCCTCGTACTGCTCTTTCGACTCGAAGGTGTAGGCCGTGCCGCAGGCCTTGCACTTCGCCGTGAAGCCGCCGCTCTCGGGCGGCTCCTTCTCGGGCTTGTCCGAGAGCGCGTCCGGGTCGCTCTGCCCGTCGATGGCGAACAGGCCGCAGAGCGCGTACTTGCGCGCGTAGCTCGACGCCATCCCGGTCACCTGCGCGTCGTCGGAACCGCTCTTGTGCTCCGCCTCGCGGGCGTAGGCCTTGAACTCCCTCGTATCGCCGTGCCCGTCCTCGAAGAACAGCGTGCACGTCGACTCGACGTAGTAGCGCTCGCCCACCTTGCAGATGCCGTCCTGGAGCGTGAACGCCACGCCCGCCTCCTTGCAGGGCTCCTTGAGCGCGGCGACGATGTCCTCGAACGAGCGGTAGCTGAACTTCCCGAATGCGTTGTAGCGCGCCTTGGGGACTGACACGGAGCGCTGCACCTTGGCTATCGCCTGGGAGAGCGTCATCTCCTCGTCGGCCATCTAGCACACCCCCTTGCACTTGATGGTGCTGGTGATGCCGCGCTCGCGCAGCGCCGCGGCGAGCAGCTCCATCTGCGAGCGAGTAGCGGACGGGATCTCGACCGTCCACGCGCAGGACGGCTCGGGGCGCGCCGCGACGGCGGGTTCCGTCTGGCGCCTCGGCGCGGGACGCGGCGCGGGCTTGGACTCGACCGCCTCGCGCATGGCGGCGATGCGGGCGTCCTCCTCGTCGGCGGCGCGGGCGGCGTTGAGCGCCGAGCCCAGGTCGAGCGTGCGGAACAGCTCGCGCTCGGCGACCTCGTAGTGGGCCATAGAGTCGCGCTGCGCCTTGAGCGTGTCCCAGTCGCGCGCGACGGCGGAGACCTTCTCCTCGAGGGCCTTCTTCGCCTTGACCTCGCCGAAGGACTTGTTGAGCCACTTGTCGTCGTGCAGGCGCTCGTAGGGCACGACCGGCGCGAGGAGTTCGGCGAACTCCCTGTAGTGGGCCTCGAGCGCGGCCCTCGCCCCCGCCCTGCGCCTCTCCTCCGCCTCGTCGAGCTGCGCCTTGATGCCGTTCGACGCGCCGTCGATGATGGACGTGATCTCCTTGCAGCGCTTCTCGAAGGCGGCGAGCGGCTTGTTGTACTCGCGCTTCACGGCCTTTCGGCGCTCCTCTATCTCGGACTTGAGCCCGTTGAGGTAGGAGCGGTCGTGCTTCGCCTCCTTGATGGAGTCGTCCTTGGTCAGGTCGTACTTGGCGCCCTCGTAGTCCGCGACCTTCGCGCGGACGTGGGCCTCCAGCGCGTCGAAGTTGGCGCTGATGACGGACGGCGAGTACGTGACGACGAGGTCGGACGCCTCCTGCTCCTCGATGACCTCGGCGACGACCTCCTCGGCCCCGTTCTCCCCAGCCATTACCTGACCTCCTCGTTGAGCATCCGGTTATACTTCCTCTCGGTCAGCGCCTCGTCGATGACCACCGTGTGCTCGACGATCCACTTGGCGAGCCTCTCGCGCGCGTCCATGAACTTGTCGAGCGCCTCGTCGGACTTCGTTATGACCGAGACCGTGAACATCGCCTGCTCCTCCGTGGCGAGGTCGGCCAGCTCGGCGAACATCCCCTTGTAGTCCTCCATCACTCGGTCACCTCCCCGTCGTGGCTCACGAACAGAATCTGCGGCTGCTTGCTCTGGATGGACAGCCAGACCTCCTCGCCGCTCTTGCGGATGGCGTCGAACGCCGCGCTGTCCTCCGTGTCGACCTCGAACTGCAGGACGGCGACGCCGCCCTTAACGGTGGCCTGCTTGAACTTGGCCTCGATCTCCACCGGTATGTTTGTGCTCTCCATTGCTATTCCTCCCTGCCTGCGCCCGCGAGCATCGCCGCGAACGTCTCCAATGTCATGGTCACGAACTGCTCGCCGGGGATGGCGGTCCCGCGGCGCTTCCAGACGACCACGCCGTAGTCGGCCCCGCGGTTCCTGCGCTCGGTTTCCGCCTCGCGCAGCCACTTGGGCAGCTCGTGCCTTCCCTGGTAGTCCTTGCACTCGATTGCGATGCCCCGCCCGGCCACCGACACGCCGCGGATGTCGCCCGTGTCCTTGGAACCGGTCTTGACCTGCCTGTCGATGTCGGCCCCCAGCCTCCCGGCGAGGTAGTCGGCGACCAGTCGCTCGAACCTCGTGCCCGCGTCCCTGGCGGTCCTCCTGCTCCTACTCATCGACGAACCCGTCGCTCTTGGAGCGGTGCTTGTTGAATGCGTGCCTCAGGTGCGGGTAGCGCGCCTCCATGATGCGGGCGAGGCTCGGCGCGAGGCCGTTCTTCACGCCGACGTGCAGCTCGTTGCGCACCATGTGGATGAGGCAGTTGATCGAGACGTAGCCCTTGCGGTTGAGGCGGGTGGCCTGCTCGACCATGAAGTCCCACGCCCGCGGGTGCTCGCCTATCCACGCGCGAGCGTCCGCCATGTCCTGCTCGCCGTCCGCGCCGAGGCCGAATATCTCGAGCTGGTTGCTCATCGGCTTCTGGCGGTATCTCTCGTCGTTACGCATTGACTGCCCCCGCCGCGCATGCGGCCTTGGCCGCCTGGACCGCGCCGTCCATCGTCGGGAGGACGAAGACGGTCAGGATCGCCGCGAACAGGACCGCGGCGGCGATGAAGCCGACCATGGCCCCCGCCCTGAACGCATCGGAGTCGAGCTGCTCGCGGACGGTCGGTCGGTATGACTTGGGTGCTATGATGGTCTGAGCCTCATGTCTGGGGCTGTTTCGGCGAGTGCTCACAAGTTGGTAGCTGGGGGCGCTCGCTTCTTTGTATGTGTACATCTTGTGTTCCCTTCTGATGTTTCCGCAGGTCAGAGCTAGGGTGCTTTTTAGGGTCTTTATTTTTGGGACTTTTTCGCGCGGCTCTTGGCGCTGTAGCACCTCTGCCGCTCGCGGTCGTTCCGCTTGGACCTCGCCGCCTCCTCGCGCATCGCGCTGGCCTGCTCCCTGAGGTCTGCCACGTGGCCCTCCTTCGTGCACTCCGCGCACCAGCCGTTCGCCTTGTTCAGCGGCTTGAACGTCATGCGCCCGCACTTGGGGCACATCCAGCGCTGCCGGAGCGATATGCCGCACTTCCTCGCCTGGAGCTTCACGGCCTCGGTAGTCCGTCCGAGCGCCTTGGCTATCTCCTTGGCGCCGTCGCCGGCGTGTTCCTTCAGGTACCGGATCTCACGTGTCGACCATTGCCTCACTGTCTCTTGCTCCCCTCCTTCCTCTCCCATTCCCGGTACGCCGCCTGGAGCGTCGAGCACATGGTGTCGAGCGCCATCTCGCGCGGGGTCTTGGGCTTCCCCTCGTGCTCCTTGGCGTCCATTTAGGCGACCATGCCTTTTGATGTGCGTTCGTCCACGAGGCCAGCAAGATAGTCAACAGAGCATCCGTAGAGCTTTGCCAGATTGATGGCGTCTGGCACGAGGGATGGGGAACTTTCGCCTCGTTCCCATTTGCCGATTACGTACTCGGAGCGGTGAATCTTCTCGCCAACTTCTTCTCTAGTCAGACCCGCCCGCTTACGCTCGGACACAAGATTGTTGAGCATCATTTCCTCCTTCACACTAGTTTCTTGTGCCTGATTGGCACTATATACAAGTTTCTTGTATCTGTAAACCCTGAAAGATTGCCATTTGTACAAGATTCTTGTATGCTGCAACTATCCTAAGTTAGGGGTGAGAAATGAGTCTTAAAGACCTTCGGCAGCGTTCTGGATTGACGCAAAAAGAGGCCGCAAACGTGTTCGGCCTCAAATACCGGACCTATCAAAACTATGAGCTTGGAAACACCAGCCCCGACATGGACACGGCGGCTGAATTTGCTCGTTATTTCAAATGCACCATCGGAGAGCTGTTCGACCTTGAAGAAGGTGACGGTGAACAAATTGGCGGACCTGATCGCGAGCTTTTGAATCTATTTAACTCAATGAGTAAAGACGGCCAAAAGGCCTTAATGGCCACTGCAAAAGGCCTCGCCGAGACTTTTCCATTAGAAAAAGAGAGCGGGGTACGTTAAATACAGACCAGATTGAAGGAAGTTGGGAAGCGATGCTGCTCAAGGAATACCGCCGGATGCGCCATTTGACGCAGGAAGACGTTGCAAAGGTCCTCGGCATTCCGAAGAAGACCTACCAAAACTATGAACGCGAGGTCAGAGAAGCTGATTCCGATGTCCTCTGTCGACTTGCCGACTACTACAAAATCAGCCTTGACGAGCTTGTCGGGAGACAGCCTGCTCCCCAGTTGATAGACGATGCAACCGGACGCGATGCGGACAGGCTTACTGCCATTTTCTACTCACTCGACAAGACTTGCCGAGCAGTGCTTCTTGATGTCGCAGCTTCACTTGAGAGAAACCTTCTGAAGGAATAGGGATAGCCAAGACATGGAATACCGCTACGTACTTGCTCATTACTTAGATAAGGCAGGGATGTCACAGGCGGAGCTAGCTGGCAAAATCGGCTCACCGCGCTCAACGGTCTCTGCGCTCATCAACGGAAGAGCCAAGGAACCAACGTTGGGGAAAGCAAAGGCCATAGCTGACGCATTGGGCGTATCTCTCGATGAAATGGCAAGGAAAACGCTTGGAGAGTGATAGCCGCGATGACCGCAAGATTAAGGCTGAGAGAAGCCAGACTGAAGTACGGAGCTAAGCAGGCGGAAGTCGCATCGATACTGGGCGTTTCCGTATCCAGCTATTCAATGATGGAGAGTGGCACGCGCACGACAAGTGGCGACAAGATTGCCAAGCTCGCAAGGTTCTATGGATGCTCAGCGGACGAGCTGCTAGGAACTGGCGCCTGGGAAGCTCACGACATGCAGCTGGCACGCGCACTGAATGAATACATTGCTGAGCTCGGCATGCGACAGGTCGACGTTTGCCGAAAATCGGGCCTATCAGACGCCCACGTCTCACAGCTTTTCAGCGGAAAGATAAGAGACCCAAAGGTTAGTGTCGTGAGAAAGGTTACTCGAGCCATGGGAATATCCGTGGACGACCTACTCGATAGAGCAGAGTCATACCGCGAGTAAACACAAAAGAGCCCCGTCGGCAGCGCCGGTACCGCTATAGCCGACAGGGCATCCAACCAGTGCACCCATGCAAACTCAACTTGAAGGAAGGGTGACATACACATTATGCCAAAGAAGGCAGTGATATACGCGAGGTTCTCGTGCAACAGGCAGCGCGAGGCCTCAATCGAGGATCAGCTGCGCGTCTGCCGCGAGTGGTGCGCGCGCGAGGGCTACGAGGTCGCGGCGGAGTACTGCGACCGCGCCGTGTCGGGTCGCACCGACGACCGCCCCGAGTTCCAGCGGATGATAGCCAACGCCGGCGAGAGCGAGATCGTCCTCGTCTACATGATGGATAGATTCAGCCGCGGCGAGTACGACGCGCCGATATACAAGCGTGAGCTCGCCACGCACGGCGTCAAGCTGGTCTCGGCGCTCGAGCAGATACCCGACAGCCCTGAGGGCATCATCTACGAGAAGCTGCTCGAGGGGCTCGCCGCCTGCGAGTCGAGGAAGACCGCCATCAGGACCAAGCGCGGAATGGAGGGCAACGCCCTCAAGTGCAAGACCAACGGCGTGCGCATCTTCGGATACCGCAGGAACGAGGACGACGAGTACGAGGTCGACGAGGCGCAGGCGGCGTGGGTGCGCGAGGCCTTCGCGCTGAGGCTTGAGCGCATGTCCATGAACGCGATAGCGCGCGAGTTCGCGCGGCGCGGTCTCAGGACGCGCAAGGGCAACCCGTGCGGCCAGGCGATGGTGCAGCAGATGCTGCGCGACCGCAGGTACACGGGCAGGTACGAGTGGGGAGGCATCGTCCGCGAGGGCGGGATGCCGGCGATAGTGGACGAGGTGACGTTCATGGAGGTCCAGGGAATCAAGTGCCACAAGCAGCGCTCGAGCGAGAACTGGGGCGACTTCGCCCTCGCCGGGACGGCGCTGTGCGCGGAATGCGGCAGGAACCTGCAGGGCGTGAGCGGCAGGGGCCGCAACAACGTGAAGTACGAGTACTACAGCTGCCCGGGGTCGTGCGTCCGCAACATCAGGCGCGAGGAGCTCGAGGGCTCCATAGCCTCGGCGCTGCGCGGGCTGCTGGGCGACCGCGGCGAGGCGCTGCAGATAGCCAATATGGTAGCGGAGCGCGCGGACACGGCCGAGGTGCGGGCTCGCCGCAGGCAGGCCGAGGACTCGCTCAGGGCCGCGGAGAGGGGCCTGAGGAACATCCTCAACGCCATCGAGCAGGGCGTGATAGCGCCGGGCGTGAACGAGCGCATAGCCGAGCTCGAGGAGCAGCAGGCGCGAGCGAGGTACGACCTCGAGGCCATCACGGACGAGCGGATAGACCCGGAGCGCTTCGCCGACTTCCTGCAGTGCGGGACGGCGCTCGACGACGCGACGCTGCTGAAGGCGTTCGTGTGGCAGGCTGTCGTCTCGGAGGACGAGATACTGGTCACGCTGAACTACGACAAAAAGGGCGAACCCGCCAGATTGGACATCCAGCGGGTTCGAGCAAAATTGGAATGGTGCCCCATGTTGGATTCGAACCAACGGCCTTCTGCTCCGGAGGCAGACGCTCTAATCCCCTGAGCTAATAGGGCCAACGTTTGGCATTATACCCAAGTGCACCACGGGCTATCAAAATAAAAGAAAAAGCTTTGCAATTCCGAGGAAGACGCTGCGCAACGGCTCACTTTAGAAGGCAAAAGCGAATCAGATAGTATAAACTCTCATGCACCATATATACACGGCTCGCGATGCGGGCCGTTTTTGCAAGGGTTATCCATCGATGTGAGAGGCACACCATGATTGCAATTTTAAAGCAGAGCGCCAGCGACGAGGCCGTCAGCCATATCGTCAGCTGGATTGAGAAAAAGGGCCTGAAGACCGACGTCTCGCGCGGCGAGAACGAGACGATCATCGGCCTGGTGGGCGATACGACCAAGATCGACCCGTTCCTGCTCGAGTCCATGGACGTCGTCGAGCGCGTGCAGCGCGTCTCCGAGCCGTTCAAGCGCGCCAATCGCAAGTTCCACCCCGAGGACTCCGTCATCGACTGCGGCCACGGCGTCAAGATCGGCGGCGATCAGTTCCAGGTCATCGCCGGCCCGTGCTCCGTCGAGGGCGAGAACCTCATCCGCATCGCCCGCCGCGTGAAGGCCGCCGGTGCCACGATGCTGCGCGGCGGTGCCTACAAGCCCCGCACTTCCCCGTACGCCTACCAGGGCATGGGCCCCGCCGGTCTGGACCTGCTGTGCGAGGCGTCTGCCGAGCTCGACATGCCGATCGTCACCGAGATCATGGACCCGCGCGACGTGCAGGTCTTCCTGGACAAGAAGATCGACGTCATGCAGATCGGCGCCCGCAACGCCCAGAACTTCCCCCTGCTCAAAGAGGTCGGCAAGACCAAGACTCCGATCTTGCTTAAGCGCGGCATGTCCGGCACGATCGATGAGCTGCTCATGGCCGCCGAGTACATCATGAGCGAGGGCAACGACAACGTCATCCTGTGCGAGCGCGGCATCCGCACCTTCGAGACCCGCACTCGCAACACATTCGACCTCAACGCCGTGCCGGTGCTGCACCACTTGTCGCACCTGCCCGTCGTCGCCGACCCCAGCCACGCCACCGGCTACACCCGCTACGTTGAGCCCATGGCACTCGCCGCGACCGCCTGCGGTGCCAACGGCCTGGAGATCGAGGTTCACGACGAGCCGAGTCGCGCCTGGTCCGACGGCGCCCAGGCCCTCACCCCCGATCAGTTCGACGACACCATGCGCCGCATCCGCGCCATCCGCGAGGTCGTCTGCCAAGAGACTATGGAGTAGCCCATGGGTACGGTGAGAAACGCGCGCGTTAACCAGGGCGGCCCCAAGTGCGCCGGCATCGTCGGCTTGGGCCTCATCGGCGGCAGCTTTGCCCGCGGCTATGCGCAGGCGGGCGTCCGCGTGCTGGCCTGGGACCCCAATGACGACGTCATGACGGCCGCCAGCATGGGCACCGTCGCCGGAGAGCTCAACGACAAGACACTCGGCGAATGCGACATCATCGTCCTGGCTTGCTACCCCGAGGCCTGCATCGAGTGGCTCGAGGCACATGCCCAGGCACTCGCCGACGCCACCGATACCGAGGCCATCATGGGCCCCGTGGTGATCGACACGGTGGGCGTCAAGGGCATCGTGTGCGAGCGCGCCTTTGAGCTTGCCCGCGAGCACGGCTTTTACTTTGTGGGCGCGCACCCCATGGCGGGCACGCAATACTCGGGCTATGCGCACTCCCGCGCCGACCTGTTCCAGGGCGCGCCACTCGTTCTCGTGCCGCCCGCAGTGGACGATGCGCTCAAGCTCGAGCTTTTGGGCCAGGTGCGCGAGATGGTGCGCCCCTTGGGCTTTGGCAAGTTCAGCGTGACCAGCGCCGCCGAGCACGACCGCGTCATCGCCTTTACGAGCCAGCTCGCGCACGTCGTCTCCAACGCCTATGTTAAGAGCCCGACCGCTCAGGTCCACCACGGCTTTTCGGCCGGCAGCTACCGCGACCTCACCCGCGTGGCGCACCTCAACCCGCAGATGTGGTCCGAGCTCATGATCGACGACGCCGACGCGCTCGCCTTCGAGATCGACCATCTAATCGAATCGCTCGGCGCCTACAGCCGCGCCCTTAAGGACCGCGACCAGCGCTATCTGGAGAATCTCCTTGCCGAGGGCGACCACATTAAGCGCGCACTCGACGACGAGGCCTCCCACTAGACCACCCATCACGCCAGGTCGAAAGGACCGAAGCTTATGGCGATTACCATCGATATCGACACCGCACGCCCCTATCAGGTGCATGTGGGCACGTTTTTGCTGGAGCAGGCAGGCCCGCTCGTCCGCGCCACCGCCGGCGGCACCAAGGCCGTCATCGTGACGGACACCAACGTGGGCCCCCTCTACCAGATGCCCGTTAAGCAGAGCCTGGAGGCGTCAGACTACGAGGTGAGCATCTGCACCTTCGAAGCCGGCGAGGCCCATAAGCGCGCCGAAACCTATGTTGCCATTTTGGAGTTTGTGGCCGAGCACGAGCTTTCGCGCTCCGACGTGATCGTGGCACTCGGCGGCGGTGTCGTGGGCGACGTGGCGGGCTTTGTGGCCGCCACCTACATGCGCGGCTGCAAGTTTGTGCAGATCCCCACGAGCCTGCTCGCCATGGTGGATTCGTCGGTGGGAGGCAAGACCGCCATCGACCTGGCTGCCGGCAAGAACTTGGCCGGCGCCTTTTGGCAGCCGAGCGTGGTTATCGCCGACGTGGGGTGCCTGGCCACCCTCACGCCCGAGCAGTTCGCCGACGGCTGCGGCGAGGTCGTCAAGCACGCCGTGATCGCCGACCCGGAGCTCTTCGCCGAGCTGGAGAAGACCCCACTCACGCTGGAGCTCCTCAATCAAGACGTGGCCCGCGTGGCACTCATCATCGCACGCAATATCGACATTAAACGTGCCGTGGTCGTTACCGATGAGCGCGAGACCAACCAGCGCAAGCTCCTCAACTTTGGACACAGCGCCGGACACGCCGTCGAGGCCTGCGAGCACTTTGAGCTCGGACACGGCAACTGCGTGTCGATCGGCATGGGTATCATCACGCGCGCCGCGGCCCTGCACGGCGTCTGCGATGCTGCGCTGCCCGGTCGTATTGAGGAGCTCTGCGCCCGCCATGGCCTCAAGACCCGCTGCGGCCTAGATGCCGATGCCGTCTTTGCCGAAGCGCTCCACGACAAGAAGCGCGCGGGCGACACCATCGACCTGGTGATTCCGCACGGCATTGGCCGCTGCAGCATCGACCGCACGCCGCTTTCCACTTTCCACGAACTCATTGCCGAGGGCCTCGGCCAGAAGGGAGACGCATCCGCATGCTAGCCCGCATCACCCCGTCCCCGCTCAAGGGCACCGTTCCCGCCATCGCGTCCAAATCGATGGCGCATCGCCTCATCATCTGCGCCGCACTCGCCAACGGCGAGACACACGTCACCTGCAACACCACCTGCGCCGACATCGAGGCTACGGTGCGTTGCCTTACGGCACTGGGTGCTCGCATCGAGACCGTCGAGGACGGCTTCCAGGTCCACCCCACCATGAAGAGTATTGAGTTTGGCCTGCTCAAGGCCCTTGCCGGCGGCACGCTAGACTGCGGTGAAAGCGGCTCCACGCTCCGCTTTATGTTACCCGTCGCCTGCGCGCTGGGCGCAGAAGCAACCTTTGTGGGTCAGGGACGCTTGGGCGCCCGCCCGCTGTCCCCGCTCTCGGACGAGATCATCGCCGCCGGCTGCGACCTACAGGGTCTGGGCGGTTTTCCGCTCAAGACGAGCGGACGCATGCGCCCGGGCACCTTTGTGCTTCCGGGCAACGTGAGCTCGCAATATATCTCCGGCCTTCTGCTGGCAGCCCCGCTGCTGGCCCAGCCCTCCTGCGTGCAGGTAACCGGCCTCATTGAGAGCCGTCCCTACATCAACCTGACGATCCAGGCCATGAAGGCCTTTGGCGTCGAGGTCAACGTCGAGCGTATTCCGGCCAAGGACGGCCAGCCCGAGGTCACGAACTTCCGCGTGAGCAGCGGCTCGTACCGCACGCCCGGCAGCGTAGCCGTCGAGGGTGACTGGTCCAACGCTGCCTTTTGGCTGTGTGCCGGCGCCATCGGCACCGACCCCATCACCGTCGAGGGTGTATCCCTGAGCTCCGCACAGGGCGACCGCAACGTGCTTGCCGCGCTTTCGCGCTTTGGCGCCCGCATCGTACGCTCCACCAACGCCGCCACCGTGCAGTCCGACAAGCTCACCGGCTTTGAGATGAGCGCCCACGACATTCCCGACCTGGTGCCCGTCATCTCGGCCGTAGCCTCGCTGGCGCAGGGCCGCACCTTTATCCGCGATTGCGCCCGTCTGCGCATCAAGGAATCCGACCGTCTGGTCACCACCACCCGCGAGCTCACCGCGCTGGGCGCGCAGGTGCGCATCGCCGGCGATGACCTCATCATCAAGGGTGTCGATGCCTTCACCGGCGGCGAGGTCGATTCGCACAACGACCATCGCATCGCCATGATGGCCGCTATCGCCGCGAGCCGCGCCACCGGCGAGGTCGTGATCCACGGCGCCGAGGCCGTCAACAAGTCCTATCCCGATTTCTTCGACCACTACCGCCTGCTGGGCGGCAAGGTCACACTCGAGGAGGAATAGCATGTCCTCGACCTTTGGCAACGTCTTGCACTTAAGCATCTTCGGCCAGTCGCACTCCCCCGCCATCGGCTGCTCGCTCGATGGCGTCCCCGCCGGCATCGCCGTTGACCAAGAAGCGCTGCAGGCCTTTTTGAACCGTCGCGCCCCCGGTCGCGACGAGACCGCGACCAAGCGCCGCGAGGCCGACGCCACCCAAATCATCGCCGGCGTGGTCGATGGGCACACCACCGGCGCGCCCATCGCGGCGATCATCGAGAACACTAACACGCGCTCCAAGGATTACTCCGAGCTGCGCCGCAAGCCCCGCCCCGGACATGCGGACTTCTCTGCGCGCGTGAAGTATCACAACATGCACGATGTCGCCGGTGGCGGGCATTTCTCCGGCCGCCTAACGGCACCCCTGTGCATCGCCGGCGGCATTGCGCTGCAGGCACTCGAGGCCCGCGGCATTAAAGTGATGGCGCATGTGGCGCAGATCGGCGGCATCTCCGACCTGCCGATGGACGACATGGTCTATCGCGAAGCCGACCGCAAGGCGATCCTTACGAACGATCTGCCGTGCATTGACGCCGCCGCAGCCGGCCGCATGCGCGAGGAAATCCTAGCCGCGCGCGACGAACTCGACAGCATCGGCGGCATCGTGGAGTGCGGCATTTACGGGCTTCCCGCGGGCATCGGCGACCCCATGTTCGACGGCATCGAGAACCGCATCGCGCAGATCGCGTTTGGCATTCCCGCCGTAAAGGGCGTGGAGTTTGGCATGGGCTTTGCCGTGGCCGCCATGCGCGGCAGCGAGAACAATGATCCGTATCGCATCGATGCCGAGACCGGCGAGATCGAGGTCGAGTCCAACAACGCCGGCGGCATCCTGGGCGGTATTTCGACCGGCGCGCCCGTCATGTGGCGCATGGCCGTAAAGCCGACGCCCTCCATTGGCCGCGAGCAGCAGACGGTGGACATGGACGCTATGGAAAATGCCGAGCTCTCGGTCCACGGCCGCCACGATCCCTGCATCGTCCCCCGAGCTGTCCCCGTAGCCGAGGCAGCCGCCGCCCTTGCCATCTGGGACGCCCTCCTCGAAGACGCCGCCCAGCGCTAACTACCCACCCCTCATCATCCCCCGACACGTGAAAGGGGTCTCCATGGACCTTGCTGACATCCGCCAGGCCATCGACGGCATCGACACCACGCTCCTCAACAGCTTTGTCGAGCGCATGGACATTGCCACCGAAGTCGCCAAGTCAAAAATCGAGATGGGCAAGGCCGTCTTCGACCCCGCCCGTGAGCGCTCCAAGCTCAACAACCTCGCCAGCCGCGCGCCCGAGCGCTACGAGGCGCAGACCATCACCCTGTTCCGTCTCCTCATGAGCATGAGCAAGGCCGAGCAGCAGCGCTACATCAACGAGCTCAAGGGCATCACCGTCTCGCAAAAGGCCCACGCCACGGCTGCAGCCTCCGACACGCCCTTCCCTCAAACGACCACCGTCGCCTGCCAGGGCGTCGAGGGCGCTTACAGCCAAATCGCCGCGTGCAAGCTCTTCGACGTGCCCGACATCGCGTTTTTCGAGACCTTCGAGGGCGTCATGTGTGCCGTGCGCGACGGCTTCTGCGAGTTTGGCGTGCTGCCCATCGAGAACTCCACCGCCGGCTCGGTCAACGCCGTCTACGACCTGCTCGCCCAGTTCGACTTCCACATCGTGCGCTCGCTCCGCCTCAAAATCGACCACAACCTGCTCGTCAAGCCCGGCACCAAGCTTGCGGACGTGCACGAGGTCTACAGCCACGGCCAGGCCATTGCCCAATGCGCCGGCTTTATCGAGGCGCACGACCTGCACGCCACCAAGTACCCCAACACGGCCATGTCGGCCGAGATGGTCGCCAGCTCCGAACGCACCGATGTTGCCGCCATCGCATCGCGCAGCTGCGCGGCACTCTACGGTCTGGAGGTACTGGAGCCCAACATCCAGGACTCGGACAACAACTACACGCGCTTTGTCGTCATCAGCCGCGAGCCGCGCGTCTACCCCGGCGCCAACCGCACCTCGCTCATGATTACCACGGCCAACGAGCCGGGCGCACTCTATCGCGTACTCGAGCGCTTCTACGCGCTCAATATCAACCTCATCAAGCTCGAGAGCCGCCCCATCCCCGGGCACGACTTTGAGTTTATGTTCTACTTTGACCTGGACTGCCCCTTTGGCAGCAAGGCCCTCGATGACCTGCTCGATTCCATCGACGACGTGTGCGAGAGCTTCACCTACTTTGGCAGTTACACGGAGGTGCTCTAGATGACCGATGTCGCCGCAACCCGCCCCTACGGCGTGCTGGGCCGCGTGCTGGGCCACAGCTACACCCCGACCATCTACAAGGAGCTCGCGGGGCTTGAGTACGTGCGTTTTGAGCGCGAGCCCGAGGACCTCCAGGCTTTTATGACGGGCGACGAATGGGAGGGTACCAACGTGACCATCCCCTACAAGCGCGCCGTCATGGACTATCTGGACGAGCTGAGCCCGCTCGCCGAGCGCATGGGCAACGTCAACACCATCACGCGCCTGCCCGACGGCCGTCTGCGCGGCGACAACACCGACTACTTCGGCTTTCAGTGCCTAGTCGAGGAGTTGGGCGTTGAGGTTGCCGGGAAGAAGGCCCTCGTACTCGGTGCCACCGGTGGCGCCGGCACCACTGCCAGCATGGTGCTCGGCGACCTGGGCGCCATCGTCGTGCCGGTCGGCCGCACGAGCGAGGTCAACTACGACAACATCGCACAGCAGTCCGACGCCGCACTGCTCGTCAACTGCACGCCCGCCGGCATGTTCCCCCACTGTCCCGATGCCCCCTGCACGCTCGAGGGGCTCGATGCACTCGAGGGCGTCATCGACATTGTCTACAACCCTGCACGCACGGGACTCATGCTCGAGGCCGAGCGCCGCGGCATCCCCTGCATCGGCGGTCTGCTGATGCTCGTGGCCCAAGCGGCACAGGCCGTCGAGCGCTATACCGGCCAGGTCACCCCGCGTGAGCGCATCCTGGACGTAACGGAGCGCCTGTCACGCCGCGAACAGAACATCGCGCTGATCGGCATGCCGGGCTCGGGCAAGACCCGCGTGGGTGAGCAGATTGCCCTGCTCACGGGGCGAGAGCACATCGACCTGGACCGCGCCCTCGAGGAGCGCCTGGGCATGCCCTGCGCCGACTTTATCGTCGAGCACGGCGAGGCAGCGTTCCGCGAACAGGAGACGGCGGCGCTGGCCGACATCTCCAAGCGCAGCGGCCTGGTGCTCTCCACCGGCGGCGGCGTGGTCACGCGCGACGAGAACTACCCGCTGCTGCACCAGAACAGCCAGATTGTGATGCTCAACCGCAAGCTCGACGAACTCGCCCACAAGGGTCGCCCCATCACCGCCCGCGATGGCATCGACAAGCTGGCCGAGCAGCGCATGCCGCGCTACCGCGCCTGGGCCGACTACATCATCGACTCACGCGACTGCGCCGCCAACACCGCCCAAGCCCTCCTCGACACCCTCCCATCCGTTCTCTAATCAAAACCACCACAAAGGGGACAGGCACCTTTGCGGTGGTTTCTCGACTGCAAAGGAAGCAACCATGAAAGCACTCGTCATCAACGGCCCCAACCTCAACATGCTCGGCATTCGCGAGCCGGGCATCTATGGCAGCGACAACTACGACCGCTTAGTGCAGATCTGCCAGGAAGCGGGCACTGCACAGGGCTTCGACGAGGTCGAGGTTTTCCAGTCCAACCACGAGGGCAACATCGTCGACAAGATTCAGGAGGCCTACGGCAAGGTCGACGGCATCGTCATCAACCCGGC
>CATXJW010000002.1 GCA_958370325.1 uncultured Collinsella sp.
CTGGGCGGCGCGCAGCGTCGACCAGTTACGGCGTTTGGTAAAACGCCGTAGCTCCTAAGACTCAATATAGTCTTTCAGCTTGCTGCTGCGGCTCGGATGGCGGAGCTTGGCCAGGGTCTTTGACTCGATCTGGCGGATACGCTCGCGCGTGACGCCAAACTCGCGACCGACTTCCTCGAGCGTGCGGGGATGTCCGTCGACAAGGCCAAAGCGCAGCTCGATAACCTTGCGCTCGCGATCGGCAAGCGAATCGAGCACCTGGGTGAGCTGCTCCTGCAGCATAGAGAAGCTGGCGGCATCGGGCGGGACGATAGCCTGGGAGTCCTCGATGAAGTCGCCCAGCTGGGAATCCTCTTCCTCGCCGATCGGGGTCTCGAGCGACACGGGCTCCTGCGAAATCTTCTGGATCTCGCGGACGCGGTCGGCGCTCATATCCATCTCGGCACCGATCTCCTCGGGGGTCGGGTCGCGACCCAGGTCCTGAAGGAGCTGGCGCTGCACGCGGACGAGCTTGTTGATGGTCTCGACCATGTGCACGGGAATACGAATGGTACGGGCCTGGTCGGCAATAGCGCGCGTAATGGCCTGACGGATCCACCACGTGGCGTACGTGGAGAACTTGAAGCCCTTCTGGTAGTCGAACTTCTCGACGGCGCGAATCAGACCGAGGTTACCCTCCTGAATCAGATCCAGGAACAGCATGCCACGGCCGACATAGCGCTTGGCGATGGAGACGACCAGACGCAGGTTTGCGCTGATGAGCGCCTGCTTGGCCTCAAGACCAACGTTCTCAATACGCGTAAGACGACGCATCTCGGCGCGGGTGAGCTCGATCTCGCCTGCATCGGCAGCCTCGAGCTTCTCGGTAGCCTCGAGACCGGCCTCGATCTTCATGGCCAGATCGACCTCTTCAGATGCGGTCAGCAGGTCGACCTTACCGATCTCCTTGAGGTACATACGAACCGGGTCGCCGGTCAGCATCACCGTGGAGGCATCGATGCCGCGCACGCGCGAACGCGAACGAGACGTGCGCACGGTGCGCTTCTTCTTACTCTTGGAAGAGCCCATCTCGGCATCGGCCTGGCGGGCCATCTTAAGCTCGTGGTCGTCAAGCGAGCCGGAATCGTGCTCGTCGTCGTCATCGAAATCGTCGGTATCGTTATCGTCATCGTCGACGCCCATCGGGGCGTCGTCGTTTCCGCTCGCGGAGATAATCTGGATGCCGCTGTTGCGCAGCGCGGAATACACCGCGTTGAGCTGCTCATCAGAGACATCGATATCCTTCAGGGCGACCTGAATCTCGTCCTCGGTTACCGAAGTCCTGTTTGAGCCGTTGCCCATGAGCTTTGCAACGTAGGATTCCAGCCCAGTACCCGTGCTCTCAGTCTTTTTTGGCACAGATTCTCCCTTCGTAGTCCACAGGACTCAATACTTTAGCACACACGTAGACGTCTATACCCAAAATAAAGACAGGGTATAGGCGAGAATACGCTGGTTGACCACAACATCTAGGCCTGATCGGCACCTGCGGTCTCCAAACCGATCAAACGGAACGGGTCGGCCACGCCACCGATCGACTTTTGGAGCTCGCGCTGGCGCTGTGAATCTTGCACCGCCTGCATCGTCAGCACGCGACGGGCCTCATCGTCGAGCGACCGGTCCTGACGCAACTTGGCCTGCGCGGCTCGCATGCGACGTTTGATGGTGTAGAGCTCGAGCGTATCGAGCATAAAGACGATGTTCGTCTCGGTCGGGTGCTTGCTCGTTGCCGAGATGCGCCCGGCGCTGACAAGCGACGCCGCCTCGGGACACACCGCGCGCGCCGCATCCATGCAGACCGCAGGATCGGTGCCCGGGGGCGTAGCAAGTACGGCCCACGCAATGGACTCGTGACGCGGGTCGACCCACTCGATAGAACAAATACGATCGGCATACGTGCGGAACAGATCGGGGTAGCTCGTGAGCATCGTAAGCAGCTCGCGCTCCCCCGCCAGGGATTTCCGCTCCAGATCGGTCAAAACAATCGGCATCGACGGAGCTGCCGCCGCGCTTGAACTATCAGCAACGGTCGCAGCGCTTTCCATCCCCGCTGGCACATCAATTGGCGGCAGGTCCTCGTCGACCTCCGCCGGCGCGGCCCCATAGGCATCAAGCGGAACGTAGTCGTACGGGTCCTCCTCGACCGGTGCGGACACCGGCGGCGTCGCACCCGCGGCCCAGGCACCGCGACCGGCACTGCGCGCACCAGCCGCACCGCCGCCCGAGCTTCGTCCCTGCGAACCGCCCGCGCGCTCAGCTTGCGCGCGTTGACGCTCATAGCTCTGCTCACGCCGGCGCTCGGCATCCTCGCGCTTGGCGACATCGCGAAACACACGGCCCGAACTCGCGCGCACGGTCTCCAGGTCCAAACCCAACAGGTCGGCAATCTGGATAAAGTACGTGTCGATCATATAACTGTCGCGCAGCGGATAGATGAGCGTCAGCGCATCCTCGAGCGCTTTAGCGCGACCGCCCGGTGTGGTAATGTCGCTCGACTCCTGCAGCGAACGGTACACAAAGTCCATGAGGGGCTCGGCGGCATCGATGCGCGCCTGAAGTGCCTCGCCGCCATGCGCCGTGATGAACTCCATGGGGTCGTTGCCGTCGGGCAGCACCACGCAGCGCAGGTCCATCGAATCCTGCTCGATAAACTGAATCGCGCGGCGAGCGGCCTTTTGACCGGCAGCGTCGCCATCGAACATATACACAATGCGCTTGGCAAAGCGGGTTAGCGTCTTTACGTGATGCTCCGTGAGCGCCGTGCCCAGCGTGGCGACGACGTTTTTGATCCCTGCCTCCCAGCAGGCGATGCAGTCGGTATAGCCCTCCACCACGATGGCGGTATCCTGCGCGACGATAAACTCCTTGGCCCAGTTAAAGCCATAGAGGTTTCGCTTTTTATGAAACACGCTCGTCTCGGCGGTGTTGAGGTACTTGGGCTGACCATCACCCATGATGCGCCCGCCAAAGGCGATATTGTGACCCTGCTCATCAAAGATGGGAAACATCACGCGGTCGTAAAAGCGATCCGCGAGCTGTCCGCGCCCGCGGCTCACGGCCACGTTGGCGTCGATCATCTCCTGTGGGGTAAAGCCCGCCTGAGACAGGTGCGAAACCAGCGCGTTGCGACCCGGCGCAAAACCCAGGCAGTAACGTCGGCAGACATCGCCACCCATGCCACGACTGGCAAAGTACTCGCGCGGACGGCTGTCCTTGCCGCGCATAAGCATGGTGTGGTAGAACTGAGCCGTCTCGGCGCACAGGTCATAGATGCGGGCGCGCTTGGTGCCGCGATCGCGCTGCGCACCGGTATCGTGCAGTTCAATGCCTGCACGATCAGCCAAATAGCGGATCGACTCGGGAAAACTCAGGTTCTCACGCTTCATGATGTAGGTAAAGACGTCGCCGCCTTCGCCACAGCCAAAGCAGTGCCACACCTGCGTAGCAGGGATAATGTGAAACGAGGGGGTCTTTTCGCCATGAAACGGGCAGCAGCCCCAAAACTCATGGCCGCGGGGCTTGAGCTCAACCGTTTCCTGCACGATGGCAACCAGGTCCGACGCTGCGCGTACCTGATCTTTTTCCTCATCGCTAATCACGGATACTCACCCCCTGCTCACCCAAGTTATGACGGATATCGTCGATATTACCCTCGACGGTCGCGATCAACTCGTCCAGGGAATCGAACACGCGAGACGGACGCAGCCAGCGCGTAAACGCCAGCGAAACGGAAGCGCCATACAGGTCGCCAGCATAGCCGATCAAGTTGGCCTCTAGATGCGCCGAGGCAGCATCATCGGCATAGGTCGGCGGCAGGCCAACGTTAACGGCAGCAGGCCATACGGCATCGTCGACCAGCACCAGGCCCTCATAGACGCCATCGGCAGGCACTTGGATGCCGTCGGGCACCTGGATGTTTGCCGTGGGAAAGCCCATGTCGGAGCCCTCGTGACGGCCAGCCGCCACAACGCCGCGCAGCATATAGGGACGGCCGAGAAGCTCGGCAGCCAGCTCCACATGACCCTGACCCAGCTCATGGCGGATGCGCGTGGCGCAGATGGTCTGCCCGTTAACGCAGAGCAGGTCGTGACCGTAAACGTCAATCCCACGCTCAGTGCCCCAGGCGCGCATCTCGGCAACGCCCGAAGCGCCGCCGCAGCCGAGCCTAAAGTCGCTGCCTACACGAATGGAGCGAATGTCGACAACGCGCGATAACAGCGCCAGAAACCCGGCATGATCAAGTGCTGCCACGGCAGGCGTAAAGGGAACGGCCACCACCGCATCGACCCCGGTTTGAGCCAGGGCATGAAGGCGGTCGGCCGTCGTCATCAATTTTTGAGCGGGCGACGGACTCACCACGACGTCCGGATCAGGATCGAAGGTGACCACGACCGCTTTGCTGCCGTGGGAACGTGCATCGCGAATAACCGCGTCAATCAGCTGTTGGTGCCCGCGATGCACGCCATCAAAAACGCCAATAGCGATCGACGCGGCACCCAAGAACTCGCACCCATCAAATGCATCGGTAGAAACGATACGGGCCTCATCAAACTCACCCGCGAAAAAGATACGCGCGAGCTCGTGGGGCACCAGCATCACCGAACACCGCCGATCGCCTGCGGAAAGACGTGCTCCATCACAAAGCGGCCGCCCTCGATTCGAGCAAGCGCCTTCAATCCCCCATCGAGCACGAGCGCGAACGGTGCCTTCGCCGTATCGAAGTCCGCAAGCGCGCGTTCAACGGGAATGCGGCGACCACAAAGCAGGTCGTCTGCAAGATTGCCCGGCAAATCGACACGCGTGGCACCAAGGGCGCAGATGGGATCCAGAGCAAAGCCGGCAGCGGACTCGGCAGAGAGCTCCTCTACCGCATGACAGGCGCCAATGGAAACAACACCGGAGGCCGTGCGGCGCAGCGCGGAAATATGCGCAGCACTATCGCAGGCGCGGCCCAGATCGCGAGCGAGCGCACGGATATAGGTGCCCTTGCTCACCGAGAACGCCACGGTCCACACACACGTATCACCTTCGCCGCCCACGGCGATCAGGTCGGCGGCATAGACCTCGACAGGGCGCGGAGGTAGGTCCACCGCATTGCCCTCGCGAGCAGACTTGTAGGCGCGGACGCCATTGACCGAGATGGCCGAAAACGCCGGCGGCACCTGCATCTGCGGGCCAAGCATAGCGGCCAGCTGCTCACGGGCGTAAGCGGGATCGCGCAGCTCGGGGGCAACGGGCACCGTACGGACGGCCTCGCCCTCGGCGTCATCGGTATTGGTCTCGACGCCAAACGAAATGTCGGCGACATAACTTTTGGTATCGAGGGTTAGCATACCCAGCAGACGGGTCGCCTGGCCCACGCCCACCACCATGACACCCGAGGCCATGGGGTCGAGTGTACCGGCATGGCCGACGCGTCGCTCATGGAGGGCGCGTCGGCACTGCGATACCACATCGTGGGACGTACAGCCGACCGGCTTATCGACGGCGAGCAGCATATTCAATTGAGAAGGCGTACGACGAGCCATGTACCATCCAAAATGTTAGAGCTCGACGGTCACCGAAGCGGGATCCTCCCCTACCAGCTCGGCCAGCATGGGGAGTGCCGCGGTGAGCGTCTCGAGAATCGTTCCGTTGTTAGAGAAACCAGCGGCCGCGGGATGCCCGCCACCGCCAAAAGCAGCAGCGATCTCGGAAACATTGAGGTCGCCCTTGGAGCGCAGGTTGCCGCGTACCTTGGTATCGCCCTCAATGCCCTTCAGGAACAGGCAGACCTCCACACCCATCACCGAACGCACCACATCGACCAAGCCGTCGCACTCGTCCGAAGTGACGCCGCAGGCCTCGAGGTCACTCTGGTACGCATAGCTATATGCCACGCGACCGTGCGCCACTGTCTTGATGCGGCCCATAACGATGGACTTGAGATGCAAGAACTCTACGCGCATGCTCTGGTAGACCTCGAGCGCAACGCGCGCCGGATCGGCACCGTGCGCGACCAGGCGCGAGGCGGCATGGAACGCAGCGGCATCGGCGTTTTGGTACTGAAAACGACCGGTATCGGTCACCAGGCCGCACAGCAGGCAGGTCGCGACACCATTGCGAGCCACAATGCCGCAATTGTCCAAAAAGCGGTCGATGATCATGGCGCAGGCCGCGGCGTCGACGCACCTCAGGCTCAGCTCGGCAAATTCCTCGCGCGCCGGATGGTGATCGAAGCACACCACATGCGACGAACGGCGGAGCACCTCGGCGGAGTTGTTCAGACGCTCGACGACTGGCACGTCCACCGAGATGAACAGGTCCGGATTGCCAGTATACGCAGATGCCGGCACCAGACGATCGGCACCCTCCATAAAGCGGTAGATGCGCGGAACCGGGTCATCATCTGCCAGCAGCAGGGCAATGTCCTTGTTGGGAAAGAACTTCACAAGCGAGAGGCCCAGGCCCAGCACGGAGCCCAGGGCGTCGCCATCGGGAGACGTATGTCCCGAAATCGCAATGGAGGACGCACCCTCGATGAGCTCGAGGATGCGTCGCTGAATATCTGCAGACTCGCACGATGCGAGGTCGGCGGAATTACTCATCTAAAGCTGCCTCCTGGGCGGCATCCGAAATTGGATAGCCGTCCTCGTCCTTTTCGATCGCAAGCGTGGCGGGAACGTTTTCCAGCGCGCGCGTGATGCGCTCGGCCTCATCGGTCGAGCGATCGATGCGAAAATCGAGCTCGGGCGTGACACGCCAATCGAGCGAGCGGGCCAGCAGGCTACGGATGCGGCCCTTGGCGCTGGCGAGCGCCTCCATGACCTCGTCGTAGCGGCTCGCGTCGCACGACACGTATACGCGCGCGAACGAACGGTCCACCGCGACCTCGACCGCGGTCAGGGTGACCAGGTCGAGACGCGGATCGGAAACCTCAAAGAGCAGGATATAACCGAGCTTCTCGCGAAGCTGCTCGCCCAAACGGCGGGTTGCCTGCGTTTGCTTCATAGCGCTACCCCCTACTCGGTACGGGCAACCTGGTCGATGCGGTAGCCCTCAATGGTGTCGCCAGGCTTGATGTCCTGGAAGTTCTCCAGGCCAATACCGCCCTCGGAGCCGCTCTTGAGGCTCTTAGCCTCGTCCTTGTAGTGGCGCATCGAGGCGATTTTACCGTTGAAGACCACGATGCCGTCGCGCACCAGGCGCACGGAATCGGTCGCGGCGATCTCGCCCTCTTCGACGCGAACACCGGCGGCGATGCCGACTTTGGGCACCTTGAAGGTGTCCAGAACGGTCGCGGAACCCGTGGAGACCTCGACCTCGGTGGGCTTGAGCATGCCGATACGGGCTGCGTCGAGGTCCTCGAGGCACTTGTAGATGACGTCGTAGCAACGGATCTCGACGCCCTCACGCTCGGCAGCGGAGCGGGCCTTGCCGTCGGGACGAACGCCAAAGCCGATGATGATGGCGTTGGAGGCGTCGGCCAGGACGACGTCGGTCTCGTTGATGGCGCCAACGGCGGAGTGGATCGTGTTGATGCGCACCTCGGACTGGTCCATCTTGTCGAGGGAGTCCTGAAGGGCCTCGATAGAACCCTGGACGTCGGCCTTGATGATCAGGTTGAGCTCCTTGACCTCGGCGTCGGCGATGGTCTCGAAGAGGTTCTCGAGCGTCACGTGCTTCACGCGGCTCTGCTCCTCGATACGGGCCTTGAGCGAACGCTCATCGGCTAGGGCGCGAGCCTCGCGCTCGTCCTCGAACACGCGGAACTCATCACCGGCGTTGGGGACGGACTGCAGGCCCAGGATCTCGACGGCGTCGGAGGGACCGGCCTCGGTGACGGCGTTGCCCTTGGGGTCGAGCATGGCGCGGACGCGGCCGTAGGTAAGGCCGGCGACCAGCGTATCGCCCACGTGCAGGGTACCGCGGGTCACGAGCACGGTGGCAACCGAGCCGCGGCCCTTGTCGAGCTTAGCCTCGAGGACGTTGCCCGATGCGAACGTATCGGGGTTGGCCTTGAGCTCGAGCACGTCGGCCTGGAGCAAGACGGTCTCGAGCAGGTCGTCGATACCGATCTTCTGCTTGGCCGAGATATTGACGAACATGTTCTGTCCGCCCCACTCCTCGGGGATGATGCCGTACTCGGTGAGCTCCTGGCGCACGCGGTCGGGGTTGGCACCCGGCTTATCGATCTTGTTGACGGCGACGACGATGGGAACACCGGCGGCCTTGGCGTGGTTGATCGACTCGATGGTCTGGGGCATGACGCCGTCGTCGGCAGCCACGATCAGGATGACGATGTCGGTCACCTTGGCGCCACGGGCACGCATGGCCGTAAAGGTGGCGTGACCGGGGGTATCGATGAAGGTAATCTTGCGGTCGTTGATCATGACCTGCGAAGCGCCGATGGCCTGAGTGATGCCGCCCGCCTCGCCGGCAGCGACGCCGGTGTGACGGATGGCGTCGAGGAGGCTCGTCTTGCCGTGGTCGACGTGGCCCATGACGGTGACGACCGGGGCACGCGGCTTAAGGTCGGCGGGATCGTCGTAGAACGAGAAGGTGTTCTCCTCCTCGGGGGTGATGATCTTGATCTGACGGCCCAGGTCGTCGGCAACGAGCTCGACGAGGTCGTCGGACATGGACTGCGTCATGGTAAGCGGCGTGCCCAGCAGGAACAGGCGCTTGATGATGTCGTTGGCCGGAACGTCAAGCGCCTCGGCGAGCTCCTGGACGGTAACGCCCTGGGAGACCTTGATGGCGTCGAGGTCCTCGGGGTTCACGCCCTGGGCCAGCGCCTCCTCAATCTTGCGCTCTTCCTGAGCCTTTGCGGCCTCGCGCTCGCGCTTCTCCTTGCGCTTTTTGCGGCGACCAGTGGACTCGCGAGAAGCCTCCTCGACGGCGGCACGAGCCTCCTCGAGCACCTTCTCGCGGCTGTACTCCTCGGCCTCGCGAGCCATGCGGCTGTAGTGGTCCTCTTCGTTGTTGTGACCGCCCTTGCGCTTCTTGCCCTTGCCCTGCTTGTCGGGGTTGGGGAAGTCCATGCCGGCAGCGACGTTGTTGCTGGCATTGGTGCGATGGCTGTGGGGACGGCTCTCGGAGGCGTTGCGCTCGGAGTTGTTGTCGGAGGCGTTGCGATCGTTACGACGGCCACCGCGACGGTCGTTGTTGCCGCCACGACGGTTGCCGCGCTCGGCAGCGCGCTCGGCCTTGGCCTTCTGCTCGGCGTCCTTCTTCTCCTTGAGCACGGTCTCCTGTGCGGCGATCTGGTCGAGCAGCGAACGGAAGCGCGAACCGGAGTCGGAAGCGGGAACGGCGCGGCGCTGGGCCTCGCGGGCAGCCTCCTCCTTATCGCGGGCAAGGCGCTCCTGCTCGGCCTTCTTCTTGGCCTCGGCCTCGGCGCGGGCGGCCTCCTCGGCAGCCTGGGCGGCGGCGAACTGGCGGCGCTCCTCCTCGCGTGCCTTCTCGGCGGCGATGCGCTCGCGCTCGGCCTCGGCAGCGCGAGCTGCCTCCTCGGCGGCGGCTGCCTGCTCCTCGGCCTGCTTGGCGGCCTCAACTTCCTGGGCGCGGGCCTCGATCACCGAGGCGAGCTGCTTGCGGACCATAGCGACGTAGGCGTCCTCCAGAGCGGAGGAAGCGGACTTAGCGGGAATCTTCATTTCGGCGAGATGACCCATCAGTTCCTTAGAGGTCATGCCGAACTCTTTGGCCAGGGTGGACACACGGACTTTTGCCATATGACTTCACCTACCCTTTCTGGCACCTTGGGTGCCTAGAGACTGAACGAGCGTGGGGTATGCGCTGGGACCTGCCCGGCGCGACCGCGCGCTAGATCAGGTCCTCCGCATCATCGAAGGCGTCGGTGTCGTGGACACCGCAGAAACGGGAGCCGGGACGGGCCTGGTTGCGGCACTGGATACCGTCCTCGGACACAAACTCGCAGCGACGGACGTCCTCGTCCTCCTCGTCACCGATCAGGTCGGCGGCGGGCTCCTCGTGAACGGGAACGTTCTTGAGGATGTCGGCGGCAAGGGTCTCGGACTTAATGTCGATGTGCCAGCCGGTCAGGCGCGCGGCGAGGCGGGCGTTCTGGCCCTCCTTGCCGATGGCGAGGGACAGCTGGTCGTCGGGCACGATGACACCGGCGTAGGCCTTCTCCTCGTCGATGAGGACGCGGGTGACCTTGGCGGGCGACAGGGCGTTGGCGACATAGACGGCCGGATCGGCATCCCACAGGATGACGTCGACGCGCTCGCCACGGAGCTCGCCCACGACGGCGCGAACACGGCTGCCCTTGGGGCCGACGCAGGCGCCCACGGGATCCAGGCGATCGTCGAGCGAGTGGACGGCGACCTTGGAGCGCTGGCCGGGCTCGCGAGCGATCGACTTGATCTGGACGGTGCCCTCATAGATCTCGGGCACTTCCTGCTCAAACAGACGACGCATGAGCTCGGGGTGGGTACGGGAGATGACAATCGGCGGACGGCTGTGCTCGCCACGAACCGGCTGCAGGTTGGAGTTGGGGTCGCGAACGTCGATGATCACGGCCTTAATGTGCTGGTTGTGCAGATAGCGCTCGCCCATCGGACGCTCGTTGCGCTCGTTCTCGTAACGACGCTGGTCAAAGTGCGGAAGCTCGGCCTCGACGCCCTCGCGAATCTTGACGATCGTGAAGTCGGGCGTGGACTGCAGCACGGTACCGCTGATGAGGTCACCGATGCGGCCGGAGAACTCCTCGTAGATCTGCTCGCGGGCGGAGTTGCGCACGATGGCGTTGATCTCGGCCTTGGCGTGCTGGGCGGCGATGCGGCTCGTGTTCTTGGGAGTGACGTCGATCTCCTCGAACTCGGTGAAGTTGCCCTCCTCGTCCATGGAATCGTCGATCGGCTCCAGACGGTAGACGTAGATCTTGCCGGTGGTGCGGTCGATGGTCACCTTGGCGCCCCACTCAAGATGCAGGATCTCGGCATAGCTCTTGGCAAGCGACTGCTCCAGGCGGTCGATCAGGTAGAGCTGGTCGATGTGCTTCTCCTGGCAAAGCTCCATCAGGGCGGACATCATGTCGGATGCTGCCATCTTACTTTCCTTCCTTCGCGGGCTTGAAGTCATAGGTGGGCTTCAACTTGCACTTTTTAACATCAGAGAACTCGAGGGTAACGGACTCGCCGTCCTCGAGCTCGAGGGTCACGTTCGTCTCGGTGGCGGCGGCAATCTTGCCGGCGTACTTGCGACGGCCCTCGGTGGCGGTGGAGGTGAGCTCGCAGTTCTCGCCCACAAAGCGGGCAAAGTCACTCGGGCGGCGCAGCGGGCGCGCCATACCCGGGCTCGACACCTCGAGCGTATAGCTCGAAGAGATGGGGTCGAGCTCCTCAATCACATCGCCGACCCATTTGGTGTTGGCCGTGACGTCATTGAGCGACAGGCTCTGACCCTCGGCACCCTCGATACGCACGCGCACGCAGGGGGCCTTGGTGGCACCCACGAGCTCAACGTCGACGATGTCGATATCGTGCTGGGGAGCGACGGCCTCGAGCGCGTCGATGATCGCCTGCTCGGTCTTGGTCTTGACCATTGCGGCACCTCCATCCATACAAAAAAGAAGCGGGGCCGAAACCCCACTTCTTTCAATACAACTTCATTTGCAAGCAAACTATACCAATAGCTGCGGAAACGCGCAAGCACAGTACGAATCTGCAGGTCAGCGTGCGCACAGGTTCTCCACAAGAATAGGACAATTGACCGAGGAACCCCATGCGGCGCGCCCTCAACAGTCCCAAAACGGGCCATGCGTCCCAGCGTGCCGACCGAATCGGGCCCTATGGGCATTCCATCCCTGGGCGCACATCGGCCAGACTAGAGCCTAGAGGCATTCTGTAGCGAGAAAGCCTGCCGCACGCATTGACCGCACAACCTTCCAGCATCTCTACGGCAAGGAGGATCCATGGAACGCCTAGGCACCCTCTGCGCGACCGCGCTCGTCGTCGCTGCCTGCTCGTTCGCTCTGACGGGCTGCAACAACATCGATGGCAAAACCGGAACATGCGAACCGGATCGTGGCAGCACCAAAGCCATCGAGAAAACCGAACCCCCGGTAAGCTTCGGCAAAATAGACGAAGACATCGACGATCCCCAGGGCTTAGGTCCCGACCCTCAAGAACAGTTCCCCATCGACCTTGAGGCAGACGAGAACTTCCATGTTACCTGCGTGGGCAAGGACACCGACGGCTACGGCGACGCCGCGCTCGTCTTTACGGTAACCAACAACACCGGTGTCGACATGATGTTTGGCGATGTGGACTCCTATGCCTACGTCAACGGCGTGGTCCGCGATGTGCGCATGCGACAGCAGGTCGCAGCAGGCGAGGAAACGCGCGCCATGCTCACCTTTGTAGGCACCTTCGACGACCCGGACTTTGATGTGAACAACGACCTCAACGATATCTACCTCAACATCTGGATGTTCGAGGAGCAAACGGGCAACGTTTACTTTAGGGACCTGGTACACATTCCGTAGAAGACGGTGCGACGCACTGACTAAGCAGGTCATACAACACAAAACGAGGGACGACCCAACCGGATCGCCCCTCGTCTTTTATGCGTCAGTTAAGCGCGCAGCGCTTACTTGACCACCAGGTTGACCAGCTTGCCAGGCACGCAGATGGCCTTGACGACCGTCTTGCCCTCGAGCCACTTGGCAACGGCTTCCTCAGCGGCAGCCTGCATCTCCTCGTTGGAGGCGTCGCGGGCGACGTCGATGCGGCCACGGACCTTGCCGAGCACCTGTACGACGATCTGTACCGTATCCTCGATGGACTCGGCCAGGTCGAACTCGGGCCAGGCGGCGGTGTAGGCGTTGCCCTCGCAGCCGAGCGCCTCGTGCCACAGCTCGTCGGCCCAGAACGGGCAGATGGGGGCAAGGACGCTCACGATATCCTTAGCCACGCCGTAGCACAGGGCCTTGTCACGGGAAGCGCCCTCAGTAGCGTTGAGGTAGGCGCTCGCCGCGTTAACGAGCTCCATGACGGCCGAAATCGCGGTGTTGAACTGGCCGCGGTCGAAGTCCTCGGTACACTTGGCAATGGTGCGATGACGCTCGCGGTAAAGCTTCATCGCGACCTCGTCGAGCGCGGACTTGTCAAAGGCCACGTTGGCGTCACCGGACTGGACGAGCTGCCACACGATACGCCAGGCGCGCTTGATGAAGCGGTTAGCGCCCTCGACGGCCTTGGGATCCCAGTCGAAGTCCTTCTCGGGCGGGGCGATAAACAGGATCGCCAGACGCATGGTGTCGGCGCCGTAGGGCTCGATGACCGAGCTCGGGGGCACGACGTTGCCCTTGGACTTGGACATGGTGTCGCCGTTCTCGTCCTTGACCATGCCCTGGCACAGCAGGTTGGTGAAGGGCTCGTCAACGCTCAGCAGGTCCAGGTCGCGCAGCGCCTTGGTAAAGAAGCGGCTGTAGAGCAGATGCAGAATGGCGTGCTCGATGCCGCCGATGTAGTTATCGACGGGCATCCAACGATCGGCAGCCTCGCGGGAGAAGGGCAGCTCGGTGTTGTGCGGATCGGTATAGCGCAGGTAATACCAGCTGGAGCAGGTGAAGGTGTCCATGGTATCGGTCTCGCGCTTGGCCGGGCGACCGCAGACCGGGCAGGTGGTCTCGTAGAACTCCTTGCACTCGGCAAGGGTCTCGCCGGCACCCAGGTCAAGGTTCTCGGGCAACGTCACCGGCAGCTGGTCCTCGGGCACGGGCACGATGCCGCAGTGCTCGCAGTGGATGGCCGGGATGGGGTTGCCCCAATAACGCTGGCGGCTGATGAGCCAGTCGCGCAGGCGGAACTCGACCTTACGACGGCCGCAGCCCATCGCCTCGAGGTCGGCCACGATCGCAGCCTCGCCCTCGGAGTGCTTGCCACCGCGCATGCCGGTGTACTTGCCGGACTGGACGAGCGTGCCCTCGGCAGCGTGGGCGCAATCCCAGTCGACGGTCTCGGCATGGAAAGTATCGATGGTCTCGCCGCTGGCCTCGACGGCAGCGCGATCGTCATCGTCCAGGATGATCGGCACGATCGGCAGGTCGTACTTGCGGGCAAACTCAAAGTCGCGCTGGTCGCCGCAGGGAACGGCCATGACGGCACCGGTGCCGTAGTCAGCCACGACGTAGTCGGCAACCCACACGGGGATCTTCTCGCCGTTAACGGGGTTCACCACGTAGCGGCCGGTAAAGGCACCGTGCTTCTCGAGGGTTCCCTGGGCACGCTCGACGGCAGAGATATGCTTGGAGTCCTCGACGATCTTGGTGACGGCCTCCTCGTACTCCGTGCCCTCGACGAGCTCGTGCAGACGAGCGTACTCGGGAGCCAGGACAAAGAAGGAGACACCGAAGAGCGTATCGGCTCGCGTGGTGAAGACGGTGATCTTACCCTCGTCGCCCTCAATGGGCTCGCCATCCTTGTCGCACAGGGTAAAGTCAACCTCGGCGCCCTCGGAGCGGCCGATCCAGTTGGCCTGCATCTGCTTAACGCGCTCGGGCCAGCCGGGGAGCTTCTCCAGATCGTCGAGCAGCTCCTGGGAGTACTCGGTAATCTTGAAGTACCACTGCTCAAGGTCGCGCTTCTCGGGCTCGGTGCCGCAGCGCCAGCACTTGCCCTCGGTGACCTGCTCGTTAGCCAGAACGGTCTTGCAGTTAGGACACCAGTTGACCGGGTTCTTCTTGCGGTAGACCAGGCCCTTTTCCCACAGCTTCTCAAAGATCCACTGACCCCAGCGGTAGTAGTCGGGGCTGCAGGTCTTGACCATGCGATCCAGATCGTAGGAGAAGCCCATGCGCTTCATCGTGGCGAGCGCCTGGTCCATGTTCTTGTACGTCCAAGCGGCAGCCTGCGTGTTGTGCTTGATGGCGGCGTTCTCGGCGGGCAGGCCAAAGGCATCGAAGCCGATGGGGTGCAGAACGTCGTAGCCGCGCATGCGGGCCTGACGGGCCATGGCATCGCCGATGGTATAGTTGCGCGCGTGGCCCATGTGCAGGTCGCCCGACGGATACGGGAACATCTCGAGCACATACTTCTTGGGCTTGCTGTCGTCGGTGTCGACGGCAAAGAGGTTGGAGTCCTCCCAGGCCTTCATCCACCTAGACTCAATAGCCTGCGCGTCGTAGGCAGGGATCTCGTCCTTATGATCTGTGCAATCGCACATATCAGCTCCTTTGTTAGCTGGGTTGGGGCGGGGCGCTCTTACCTTTACTCGCTGCTGCGGACAGTCCTGCTCGCACGAAGAGCACATTAAGTGCTCTTCGGCTCGTGCGGAACTTGCAGCGAGCAAAGATAAGAACGCCCCGCCACATCGTTAACTCGACTGATGATAGCAAATACAACAAGCGAGATGTCTGCGACTTGCAGGCATCTCGCTTTATCTAAATAACGTGGTTGATGCTCAACCTTTATGTGCAACCCGTTCTAGAACGAACGGGTTTTCCAGGTGCCGCAGGTTGCCGTGAAAGAGGAGCGCCGCGTACTTAGGTACGCAAGCGACGGTTTGAACGGCAAGATGCGGTGCCTGGGAAAGCCGCTTATCGATAAGACACAGACTGCTGGGAGTCCTTGACGACTACGTCGTGGGCTCCGCCTTCGACGATGGAGGTAGAGCTGACCAGGGTCAGGCGTGCCTTTTCCTGGAGCTCGGGGATCGAGAGGGCGCCGCAGTTGCACATCGTGGACTTGACCTTGTAAAGCGTGCCGCCCACGCCGTCCTTGAGGGAACCGGCATAGGGAACGTAGGAGTCGACGCCCTCGACGAAGCTGAGCTTCGCGGCGCCGCCCAGGTCATAGCGCTGCCAGTTGCGGGCACGCGCAGAACCCTCGCCCCAGTACTCCTTCATGTACTGGCCGTTGACGTTGACGCGCTCGGTCGGGCTCTCGTCAAAGCGGGCGAAGTAGCGGCCCAGCATCATAAAGTCGGCACCCATGGCAAGGGCGAGCGTCATGTGGTAATCGTAGACGATGCCACCGTCGGAGCACACGGGCACGTAGACACCCGTCTCCTCGTAGTACTCGTCGCGAGCGCGGCAGACGTCGATCAGCGCGGTGGCCTGGCCACGGCCGATGCCCTTGGTCTCGCGGGTAATGCAGATGGAACCGCCGCCGATACCGACCTTGATGAAGTCGGCACCGCAGTCGGCCAGGAAGCGGAAGCCCTCGGCGTCGACGACGTTACCGGCGCCGACCTTGACGTCCTCGCCGTAGTTGGCGCGGATCCACTCGATGGTGCGCTTCTGCCACTCGCTGAAGCCCTCGGAAGAGTCGATGCACAGGACGTCGGCACCGGCCTCGATGAGCAGCGGCACGCGCTCGGCATAGTCGCGGGTGTTGATGCCGGCGCCGACCATGTAGCGCTTATCGCCGTCGAGCAGCTCGTTGGGGTTGGTCTTGTGGCTGTCGTAGTCCTTGCGGAAGACGATACCCATGAGGTGATCGTTGTCATCGACGATCGGCAGGGCGTTGAGCTTGTTGTCCCAGATGACGTCGTTGGCAACCTTGAGGCTGATGTTCTTGTCGCCCACGATGAGCTGCTCACGCGGGGTCATGAACTCGGAGACCTTCGTCTGGTGGTCATCGCGGCTGGGGCGATAGTCACGGCTGGTGACGATACCCACGAGCTTGCCCTTGGGGGTGCCATCGTCGGTAACCGGCATGGTGGAGTGACCGGTCTTCTCCTTGAGCTCGATGACCTGCTCCATGGTCATGTCGGGGGTCAGCGTGGAATCGGACTGAACGAAGCCGGCCTTGTGATCCTTGACGGCCTTGACCATAGCGGCCTCGGACTCGGCGCTCTGGGAACCGTAAATGAAGGACAGGCCACCCTCGGTAGCGAGCGCGACACCCATGTCGACGCCCGAGACGGACTGCATGATGGCGGAAACCATGGGAATGTTCAGGGTGATTGCCGGCTTCTCACCGCGCTTGAAGCGGGTTAGCGGCGTCTTAAGAGAGACGTTGTTGGGGATGCACTGCGAGGACGAGTAACCAGGGACCAGCAGATACTCCGAAAACGTGTGGGACTCACCGGGAAAGAACGTAGCCATGTTTCTCCTTTTTCCATGCGACCGGTCGGCTGCAGGCCTCGTAGGACCCAGCCCAACCTTGGGCGCCCAATACTGGGGAAGTATCTTAACGCACTTTGACTGCTACAATGCATGATTTAAGAAGAGCACACGAGGGTTTGACGCAGGCTTTGCGTTTGCCCAGCAAACACTTTAGCGGGGAGACGTGGAGCGTATGAAGTACAAGACGACGGCAAAGTTGGTCATTCAAGCGTGCGACAAAGACCTGCCGGGCGTGTTTGGTCATGGCTGCGTCTTGCTGCTGCAGGGTATTGCCCGGGAGCACTCGCTCAACCGCGCCGCCAAAAGCATGGGCATGGCGTATTCCAAGGCATGGCGCATCGTAAACGAGGCTGAAGGGCAGCTGGGCTGCAAGCTCATCGAGCGCGACGGCGCCCGCGGATCATCGCTCACCCCCGCCGGCGAGCGGGCCATAGCGGTCTACGAGGAGCTGCAGACAGAAATCAACAACGTCATCGCCTCAAAAGCCGACGACCTCATCGCCAGCATCAACGCAAAGTAGTCAATTTGGGGCTGTTTTATGGTCCGCCGCACTTACGAATTAAGGCGCGCGCCATAAAATGGGCCTATCTACTACGTTTAGTTGAACACCCTCTACCACACCAGATTTCTTGAAAACAAAACCGCTGGTAGACAGCTTGCCAGTTTTCAAAAAAGGCAGGTATGGTCGACCCCTAAGGGTTAAACGTAGTAGATAGGCCGTTTTCGTGGCACAGTCCCCCACGGCCCAGTCCCAAAGTAGCTAAAAAGCCCGTCCCAAAAAGACTACCCCGAGACAAGCCCCAAAATAGCTAGTTGCGGAGGGCGTTGTCTAGGGCGCCGGCTACGGTTAGGGGGTCGTCGGTGCCGGCGAAGAGGCGGATGGTTCCCCCCTGCTTGCCGCGTGGGGCCGAAAGGCGTGTCGTTGCGCCGCCGGCGGGCGACGTGCGGAACTCCCCCGGCAATGTGTCGAACAGCTCACCCGCACTTCGCTCGATAAGGTCAAACTCAACTGCCGGGCCAAAGCCGTGCTCGAGGATTCCCGTTGCAACCGCATGATCGGGATGCGAACCCAGCCCTGGATAGCGCACGTTGCGCACCATCTCGTTGGCAGCCAGATACTCGGCCAGTGCACGTGCGCGGTCGAAGTGAGCCTGCATGCGAGCATCGAGCGAGTCCAGCCCGCGCTCCAGCACATCGGTCTCCTCAGCAGACAGGTCAAAAGCAGGCGCGCTGCAGGTCGCAAGCAACGCGTGCGCGCACTCTGCGGCGGCATCCACGCGATGACGCTTGAGGTGCGAGCGCGCCACCGAGACGGCGACGAGCTTGCGCGGAGCTTCGCCGGCACACGCACGGTCGAGTGCCTCGAGCGACAGCGCGGCACCCAGCCGCAGCGAATCGCAGCCAAAAGCCGACGCCACGGTGTTGTCCACAACCAGCAGCGCATGAGCCTCACGCGCCGCCCGACCCAGCGCGCGCAAATCGGGAACACGCAGGCCAAACCCGCCGATGGAATTGACGAACCACCACAGATGCGGCCCCTCAGCATCAAACGAAGCATCAAAACCCTCAGACGCGGCGGTAAACGCCGCAACCGACGGCTCCCCCACCATAGCCACGTCGCAGGCATCAAAGCCGTGCGCAAACACATCGGCAAAGTCGTCCGCAAAGGCCACCAGGCGGTCACTAGGACGCACAATCCCCAGCAGCGACAGCGCCGCCGGCACGTGCGAGGCCGCAACAAGACGCGCCTCACGCGCGCCGGCCCTTGCAGCCCAGGACTCTTCTAGCTGTTGCACGTCCACGCGGCACCATCCCTTACATAAAACCAAACCAAGACCAGCCCACCCAGGTCGAGAAAACGTCAGCGCAAGCAGCGTCGAGCGGTCCGGCGTTCGTTAGAACGCCGGAACAAAATCACCCGTGATATTCGCCGTTGTATTGGATGAGCGTTAGGTCTTCCACGCCGTCGAGTGCGCGGATGGCGTCGGCATAGGGCATATCCACACCGTCCGAGAACACCTCAACGGCCATCTCGACCTTGTCACCGCGCATCGTCTTGGACTTGACGCTGAACTTGGTGCGCCCAAATGCACGCACGATATCGTCGCCGGTGGTCTGGCCCGTGTAGTGGATGACCATCATGTACACGCGCGCCTTGTCCTGGTGGCTCGCAAAGCCGGCAATCATCACCACGATCACCACCGCCGTGAGCCCCACGAGCGCATACATACCGGCTCCCGCCGTAATGCCCGTGGTAATGGACCAAAACAGATACAGCAGGTCGAGCGGGTCCTTGACCGCCGTACGGTAGCGGACGATAGACAGAGCACCGACCATACCAAGCGAGATGACCACGTTTGTCGAGATCGCGAGCGTGACCATGCAGGTGAGCACGCACATGCCCACGAGCGTCACGGCAAAACTGCGCGAATACACCACGCCGGTAAAAAAACGCTTGTACACGTAATAGATCAGGATGCCCATGGCGAGCGCCACGAGCAGCGACAGGCCAATCTTGGCAGGGTCGACCTGACCGAACGCCTCCAAGACGGAGTTCTTAAAAAAGTCCCTGGTGCTCATGGTTTAAATATCCCCTCGGTTCCCAAAATCCGATTCCCAGTAGTTAAAACCGCGCAGGTAGGCGGTCTTGTCATAACACAGGCAGTACTTAGAGACCGCCGTGAGTTCGGCCGCACCCGGCGGCACCATATCGCGTACCAGCTGCGGACAAAACTCGGTAAACTTGACCTCCATCACCAGCTTGCCGGGCTCCAGCACGGGCAGCGCGGGCAGCGTCGCGTCAAAGATATCAAAGCTCCCCACCGCCGCGCGCACGTTGCTATCAAATGTGATGCGCACGGTGCCCTCGTCCATCACCCACGGCTCGCGCTCATAATCCACGATGGTCCGCGGGCGCATCATATTGCAGATGCACTCGATGTAGAACTCGCGACAGAGCGGATAGGGGCTCCTCAGCAAAAAGTCGTAGTCGCCAGCCAGAATCTGCTCAAACTCGCCACGCGTGAGTGGCGCGTCCTCCTTGTAGATCCAGCTGCCGAACTTCTTTTTGCGCTCGAGCTTAATCACCTTGTCGCTGCCGTTATAGATGCGCACGCGATACTTTTTGCGCATGAGAATACCGGCGTCTTTTTCCTCGTAGGCCGAGTTGCAGTAGTCGTCAAAGTACAGGCTACGAATGGTGTAACCACCCGCCCGCGCATACTTGTCCAGTTTAAACACCGGCGCCATGCGACAGGCAAGCGCGGCGTGCTCGCCCTCGTTAATGAGATATTTGAGCTCGTGGCGGTAACGTTCCTGCGTGGCACGCACAGGCGGAGCCGCCAAGCGCTCAAGCAGTGCGCTAGCCCTCCTCATACGTATCCTCCACGACCTTACCGCCGTCCTGCACGTAAAAACACTTCATGCCGTAGTGCTTGCCGTCGTCGGTCACATAGTAGTCAAACGCATCTTGCGTATAGCCGTCGGAGTTGGTGGCGCGCACGCGCACAAAATACTGGCCGGCATCGGGCGCATCACAGGTCACCTCGGGCAGCAGCACGTCCTCGGCCTTAAAAAGCACGTCGCTTATGGCATAGTCGCGCGCCAGCTCCACGGTATAGCGAATGTCACGCGCCTTAAAGTCGTAGGACGCATCCCAGTTAATGCGCAGCTTACCGTTATCGATCTGCGGCACGCCAATAAAGAACGGCATGGGCTTTTTATAGCTCTCGCAGTAGCTCTTATAGTTCTCCTCGATCTCGGAGGGAATCGCCGCGGCGATCTGCTCGTATTGGTCCTTTGTCACGGGCAGGTTATCGATATCGGGGGCGGCAAAGACGAGCGACTCGGTCACCTCGCGATAGTGCTTGATCATCTTTGTCAGGCGCGCCTCGGTCAAATACGAGCGCAGATCCTTGACGGCGCGGTCGAGCTCACTGCGAAACGCCTTACTGCGCAGCGCACGATTGAATAGCACGTTGCCCCAGTAGTTGCTTACGCCGCGCTCCCAGCTCGCATAGTCCGAGAACCCCTTCAGGCTCAGCTCAAGCTTACGCAGCATGCCGTCGTTATCCCAATCTAAAAAGTACCAGGTATTTGAGTTGAGCGGGCTGTACAGATAACAGTTACGGTTCTGAGTATCGCAGTTGCCCGTCAGGATCTGAAACGCCAGCCAATAGACCAGATTCTCGGTATCAAAGTAGGTGTCGAGCACCTCATCGATCTTTTGCGATTCGTCGTTGAGCGCATCGAGCATCTCGATGAGCTTGGTGCGGTCCGAATCGCCCTTAATCTCGAGCATGCCCTCAAAGCTTGCCTGGTTGTAGTCGGGATCGTCGGCAAGCTTAATGGTGTCCTCGTAGCGATGGAAATCAAAGCTGTTCACCTTATACAGGTGCCCGCTCTTATCCAAGCCATGTGCCTTAAGCGCCGTCTTGTTGAGCTGCTCCACCTGCGTAAACAGGCCGTAGTCCTCAAAGGTATCGTTGGACTTTTCGGTCTGGTCGCACACCCACAGATGCACAAACTGCGTGCGCAGGCCCATCATCTGGGGAATCCCGCGGATAAGGTCGTAGGCCATCTTGTTGCGAAAACGCATACCCTCGCCCATGTGCTTGTTGAGCGCAATCGCGCGCTGTTGGCGCCAGGTGCCCTTGCCTTTTTTGAGCTCCACCTTGTAATTCTTTTGCGTGTAGGAGCTCGACGTCTGGCCGCGCACCTGCACGGTGGCATTGGGCGCTTCCTCGCCATAGCCAACCTCGCCGGCCACCGGGCCGTCTTCGTCGCCCGCCTGCAGCAGGCCCATAACCTGATAGCGCGTCACGCCCATGTCGGCATAGTCATACACCGAGTACGTGTTGATCTCGGCCCAGCTGTGGTCGGTGTTCTCGGAGCTGTTGCCGCGAGAGACCGTCAGATACATGGTCACAATGCCCGAGTCATCATAGACCTCGTACAGCTCGTCCTTATCGCGCAGATGCTTGGACTGGTCGGAGGCCTCGGCCTTTTTAATCTTGCCCTGCTTTTTGACCTTTTTGGTCGAGGATTCGTCCTGAGATGAGCAGCCCGAAAGCAGCAGCGCGCCGGCAGCCGCCTCGATCAGACAGCGGCGAGACATCAACTTATCGATCATCAGAACCTCCCCAATGGTTGCGATACACGCGAACTACTGCGCGCTGAAACGCGCCGTGCGGCACGCCCTTGCGGCGGCACTCCTCATAGCGCTGCTCGGCACGGTCGAGCAAGCGGCCCAGCTGTGTAAAGCGACCCGTTTTGTCGGTCGCCACAATGGGCTGCTGGCTCAGGATACGATACGGCAAGTTGGCGGTATATGTATCGAGCCGCAGCAGGGCCACGATAAAAAACACCACCGCACCCAACAAAAAGCCAAAGCCGTAAAACTGCTGCGGCAAAAGCAACGACACGGAGGTCGCCAGCCCTGCCACACCGGCAAACAGGCCCGAGGCCAGAACGGCTCCCTTGTAGTCGGTAAAGTACAGCAAGATAAGCAGGATCGTGTTGCCCACGGCATACAGGCCGTAGCCTACGCATAACGTGCGAAAATACCCGTGCATCAGATTGTTAAAGCCCAGCGGCAGGGCCGAGAGCACTGTGGTCTCGAGCGAGATGACCGCCGCGGTCACAAACAGCTGCTTGAGCGCGCAAAAGCGCAGTTCGCTGTTGAGCGTGGAAAGCATCTCCTCCTCGGCCACCACAATATCGCCCACCACGCCGCCGTCGTTAAACAGGCTGTAGTAGTCACGGTAGCGCGGATAGAAATTGACCTCGACCGACACCACAAAGTTGACGGTCGTAACGAGTGTGGTCAAAAACGCAATGAGTGCCGGCACGTCATGGTAAGGAGCCCCGTAAAACAGACCTTTGATCTGCACGCCAATAGGGCCCGCCCAGATAATAACCAGGTGTGCGAAAAGCCCCAAGTTGGTAAACAGGCCCGTGAGCGCCAGCGGCATAAACTGATCGAGCCACTGTAAAAAGCGCCAGGGACTTCGGTCGCTCTGCGGAAAATACCGATACAGCAGCACCACGTCCCATGCGAGCATGACGCCGTAGCCCAAGGCGATTGACGCTAGTAGGCCCTCGACCGGCGGCAGCCCCAGTGCCAGCGCGACCAGGGCGCACAGGCACGCCACGCAAATGGCGGCCGCAAAGCTGCACAGAACGCCACGATAATCCTTGATGGCCGTGAGATAGCTCATGCCGTTCCAGTTGACAATCATAATGTTGAACAGCCACAGGCACAGTAGCCCCTGCAGCAGCGTGGCGCCCGAGAACAGCAAAAAGACGCCGTAGAGCACCGTGCCCGCAGCGAGCATGATGGCATTAGATCCCCAAAACGAAGGCAGAATCTCATCCTCGCGCTCGGCAAAGAGCATGTCGGCCAAAAAGCGCGTGACCGGCATAGAAAAAAAGCTTGTGAGCGTAAGCGAGGCCAGCAGCGTATAGGTCACCATGCACACCAGCAGATCCTGGTTGGCGCGCCCCACGCCCCACAGACCGCACAGCACCAAGATACCCACCTGGAGTAGCACACCCAGCAGCATGGGGCCCGTGCACACAATGCCAGCGTAGCCATAGGCGCGCATCGTGGCAAACAGACCCTTGCGCCTAAACAGGCGTTTGAGCTCAAAACCGATTCCGGCCACCGGCTACTCCCCCTCTCTGGGCAGGTCAAACGCACGCGCCGTCTCGTCGTACAGCGCGCGATAGTTGGCGAGCATCTGCTCGTGCAAAAAGTACGTGGCAACGCGACGCTGGCCGCGTTCCCCCATCTCAATGCGGCGGGCGCGGCTCGCGCACATGCGCTCCATGGCATCGGCCAAGCCCTTGCGATACATGGGCGGCGTCACAAAACCTGCCACGCCAAAGTCATCGCCCGGGGCGCCTTCGAGCAGCTCGCGACAGCAGCCTACCTCGGTCGTCACGCAGGGACGGCGCGCGGCAAGCGACTCCAGCACGCTGAGCGGCTGGCCCTCGGAGATGCTCGTCAAAATGGTAAAGTCGAGCTTTTCCATGTACTCGACCACGTTGACGCGCCCGGTAAAGATCAGATCGCGCACGCCCAAGGTATCGACGAGCGCGTGGCACTCGGCACCGTACTCCTCGTCGTCCACGCCGCCCATAATGTGCAGGCGCACCTTGGGCAAGCGCTCGTGCAGTTCAAAGAAGGCATAGATCATGGTCTTGACGTCCTTGATGGGCGCCAGACGCACCACCGCGCCAATGTCCACCCAGCCGTCATCGGGCTTTAAGGGAATGTCCTTAAAGCGGTCGAACTGAATGCCGTTGGGGATAACCAGGCATTTGTCCGCATCGCAGCCCATATCGATCTGCGTCTTACGGGCGTTGTGGAACAGACTTGTCACGCGGAAGGCGCGGCGGTAGATTTCCTCCGAAAGCAGGTAGAAAAAGCGAATCCAGCGGTCCTTAAACGACGGCACGACCCAGTCGGCGCGAATGATCTCTTCCTCGCGCTCGCGGGTATAAATGCCGTGCTCGGTCAGCAGCACCGGAGCCCGGTGAACGCTTGAGCCCAGGCAGGCGAGCAGGCCGCCGTAGCCGGTCGAGATGGCGTGGTACACATCGGCCACCGGCGCCTCGCTGCCCAGAAGGTAGAGCACGGGCAGCAGCATGGAGCGCATAGTGTGGAATGCATCGGCAAAGGGCGTGTATGGGTACTCGGCCAGGCACACGTCGCGAAAGATATCCATAAACGTGCGGCTCTGCAAAAACGAGAGCGGATGCACGCGACGGCGCTGGAAGATATCAAATAGCACGTCCCAGTCCGGATTAGAAAGCGACACCAGGCGGTGCAGCGCCTCGCGCTCGTGGTCGTTAAAGTCGGCCTCTTCCTGCTCGCCCGATAGGCGCAGGGCGTCGTCCAGAAACACCTCGTGTACCTCGACCACGTTGCCGGGCAGCTCGTAGACAAACTTGCCGCGGTCGGCAGCATGCGCGCCAATCACCCACAGCACAAACTCGTGCTCGGGCATGGCCTGGATATAGCCATGCATCCAGGTAGATACGCCGCCGTGCACATAGGGGTAGCAACCCTCGAGTACCAAACAGATTCTCATTTGTCGCCACCCTCCTTGCGTGCAATGGTCACCGTCTTGTCCGTGGCTTTAACTAGGTACAGATCGCCCGTCAGATGCGTAATCTCGCCACCCGTGACTGCACCCGGCTCGCCGTTGTTGGCGCGGAACATGAGCCACGCCTCGTCGTGGAAATTGCCCAGGCTGATCGTCCAGGCATCCGCGCCTGTGTCCACGCCCACCGTCACGGACGAAAAACGCTGGATGGCGCCCGAGCATTCCGAACCGGTCTGGCGCCGCAGGTCGGGCGCAGACTTGGTTAGCCAGTCCAGGTAGTCGGTCAGGCCGCCCTTGTAGACCTCCCAGCCCTCCTTAGCGCCGCGATCGGGATCCAGCAGATCGTCCGGATGCATAAAGTGCGTGCTCACGTAGTGCATGTTGAGCTCGGACACGGCGGCTAGGCGCATATAGGAATCGTCGACCATGCCGCCCGAAACGATTCGCGGCTGTTCCACGATGCCATCGCTCGCCACGCCAAATTCCTGCACGTAGGGCAGGTCGGTTCCGTCCTCAAAGTACGTACTGGCAATGGTCTTAACGCGCGGCACGTCGGTGCCGATAAGCTTGCGCGCACGGGCCGAAAGGATATTCGACGGTGGCACATAGACCGAGCCGTGCGCGTTGGGCAGCACCTCGTCCTGAAAGGCGATAAGCTCGTTGAGCGATGCGACGAGCGCCTCCTTGTTCTTCCACGTCTTGTAGTCGTACAGTGTGCCATAGTCGGTATCCCAGAGCGCCAGCGGCTGATGGTTGTAGCCGTGGAAACCCAGCTCTCCGCCCATCTGCAGCAGCATGCCGCCAAAGTAGCGGAACTGCGTGGTATCGGCCTGGCGCGCGGGCTCGGCCTGGTTGACCGCGTCCTCGTAATTTTCGATCATCACGCCGGTATAGCGAATGCCGTATTTTTGCGCAAGCTTTTGCAGATCGGGCCACCAGACCTTGGTATAAAAGTCGGCGATGGAAAGCCCGTAGTCGCGCTTGATGTAGGTGCCGTCGCCCGAGGGCACGGGGCTGGGAAAGTCGTCCAGATAGAAGACGGCGCTGTTGATGACGGGGTAGGCCGTGGCATCGCCCAGCAGGCTGATCGCCGCGGCGTAAAAACCGCGCATGACCTTGTCATAGATACCGATATTGCACACCACGGTGCGACCGCTACCGCAGTCATTCGACCAAATGAGCGGAGCGCCCGCATCGCCGGTCTTAGCCCACACACGAGCCGTCTCGCGCAGCGAAACCGAAAGCGACGAATCAAAGGGGTCCGAGAGCTCGTAGCACTCTCCCCCGCCCAGCATAAAGTCCTCGCTCGGCACAATGCTTTCGGCTTTTACATAGTCATATCCGGCAGATTCAATGCCAAGCTTGGGAGCAATCACTTGCAGATAACCCGAGTTATCCGGAGGCATGGCGAGCATAAGCGAACCGCCGGCACTCACCCAACTCATAATGTCGCTCAGGTGCGTACCGAGCCCATCGAGCGACGGCATGAGCAAAATCACGCGATCGTAGGAGGTCAGCGAGGGAATGGCATCCGCGCCGTCCAGGGCAAGGTCCACGTCGCGGTGCGCGATCTTCATGTCGAGCAGAATCTGGTCGAACTGCTCCTTTACGTCCTCGACGCCAGCTTGATCGGAATCGGTAATGACCAGGCACGTGGGCTTTTGACCAAATATTGCCGAGGAAGCCGGCACCGCATCGTTGGCGGCAAGCATCCCCAGCTTATGCTGGCCCGCACTGTACTGTACGCCGGCGCGTTCCACCAGCAGCACGGCCGCCATGGCAATAAAGACCGCCCACACCACAAGCAGCCCCATCCAGCGAAAATGGCCCGCACGGTCGCGGATATGCTGTACCACGCTCATCGGGCCTCCTCTCCGTTGCGCCAAAACGCCAGTTCCTCGCGGTTGGCGGCGCTCAAGTATACATGCTGTTTGTCAATCGCATCGATCACGCGGTGGACCTCGTCACCGTCGCGGCGCATCACCGCCAGGCGCAGGCAAAGCATCCAAACCTCCTGCTCCTCGGGCACGTCGAGCACCAGCTGGTCGGTCACGGCCTGCGCCTCGTCGATCTGTCCGACATCGGCCAGCGCCGTCGCATATCGAATGCGAAGCTCAAGGGTGTCCTCGCGCTCGCAGCGACGCGCAAGCAGGCGCGCGTACTGTTGGCGCTGAATCTGAGCCACGCGCCCCTCGGCCAAGCCCGAGCCCAAGTATTCACCAAGAAAATCGCAGTATTCGTTGAGGTTTTGCGCGCTCGGGTCGGTCTTAAAGGCACGTTCCAGCTGCTGCAGTTTAAGGTCGGACTCCTTGGAGATCTGCGCCACCGCCGTCGCGGCATAGTGCGCCACCTCAACGTCGTCGTTAAGCTTAGCCGCCTGCAGCTGCGCCAGGTACGCGTCGGGCTCCTCGGTGAGCATAGAGAGCATTAGGCGGCGCCGTTCTGCCGGGTCGTTGACGATGAGCGCCTCCTCGAGCGGCACTACGCCTGCATCGGCATCACGTTCGTGCACTAGGATGCTGCGATGCAGGTCGTCGTTGAAGCGCAGCGACTCCAGCGCAGACTCTTTCAGCCCCTCGCCAAACACCGCGCCGCGGACCGATAGCAGAACCACCAGCAACGGGCCCCACAGCGGCACCAGCACTATCACAGCCAGCATATGCTCGCGCACCGGCAGCAGGCCCAACTTCATGAGCGTCCACAGCATCAGACAAACCAGAGCATGAATCAGCAACAAGACGGCGGCAACGACAAGCGAGATCAAGCGGCACCCCCCTCACCGTCACCGGTGTAAGCGATGTGCTGTAGTAGCGCCACGATGTCCTCGCCGTCGACGGGCTCCACCGCAATCTGCTTTGCGCTCAGGCGCTCGCGGATAATGGGCAGATCGCACGCCTTTGCCTGGCGCATAAGCAGGTAAAGCACGTCACCATCGACCAGGCCCGCCGCATCGCTCTCGCGGATTGCCGACCCAATTGCGCCCAACAGCTCGCCGACAGGCTCCATGCCCGGTACCACGCGCAGGAGCAAAAAGCTGCCCATCTTGCCATCTGCCAGCGCCTGCTCGGCCGCGAGCTCTTGGCCAAAGGCAGCCTGCTTGAGCACGCAAGTGCCGTCAACGCAGCGTTTATCCTGTGCCACCGCCTCATAGTCAAAGGCACGGCCCAGCGCGCTTTCGACCAGGCCGCACAAGATGCGGAACAAGTTTTGATAATAGAGGGTCATTTGGTTTTCGGCCGCACGACGCACAAAGATCAACACGGCGGGCGCCCCGTCACGCTCGATCGTGTATCCAAACATGGGAAGCCCCGGCATCAGTTCGCGGTTCACCCACAGGCTCGAACGACCCCCGTCGCCCAAAAGGGGCGCAAGCTGCTCAAGCGTAAGCGAGCGTGCGGCATCTTCGGCAATCGCGGGACTTGCTGCCACCAGGCGTGCAAATGCCCCGCCCGAAACATGGTAGATCGCCACCGAATCGTTCTCGAGGATCTCGCCCAGAAGCTCGCAGCACTTGCGATAGATGTCGCGTGGGTTGAACACGTCAAGCTCCTGCGTCACGGCAAAGATCTTGCCAAAGCTGTCGTGGCGGCCCACGATCTGGCGCCTGTACGCGCGCTTGTCCTCGATCGCGTCGTGGTAGAGCTGCGTAAGGAACGTATTGCGGTTGCGCACGAGCTCGTTTTGATCGCGCTCCGCCCTAATGGCTTCGCTGTTGCGCAGCTGCACATAGCCGCACACGGCACCCACAACAAAGTACGCAATAAACGGCAGCCAGTTGGACGGCTCGTAGAACAGGCCCTGGAAGGTATAGCCGAACAGAGTAAAGTAACTAGCGGCCAAACCCACCGACGCCAGCAGCGCCGCAACCAGGCCAAAGTCCAAGCCATACAGCGTGCCGATCAGCACCACGTAGAGCAGGCGATAATCGAGCACGTTGAGCTGGGTCGATTGGGAGAACAAGCGCTCCAGCACTTCAAAGAGCACCCAGGCGGCTGCCGTCTCCAGGCATTTGACAGGCAGCGTGCGCATTTGAATACGGTCGATGGCCGCGCGCAAGGGGTTGACCTTCTTTGCGCGACCAGCATCCCAACGCGCTTGAATGGTCGAGAGGTCGCGCAGCAAGTCGTAACGCTGAAACCAGCCATAGCGCACGCGAACGACGTCGCTGGCGGGCAGGGCGTAGCCGGCAGATTCGCCATAGGCAACTGAGAGCCCTGGGAACAGCGCCTTGAGGGCGTCGCCCACCTCACCCACCGTGTGATGGAAGGTATCGGCTACGTCGAGCGTCTCAAAGTTACCATTCCAGCTGTCGAAGATACGGCGTACCAGCACCGAAAGCTCCTCGGCACACAGCAGGGGAAACGCCGCATCCTGCGCGCCCTGCAGAGCGGCCGATCCGGTTGAGCATGCGTCGAACAGCGGCACCAAAAACGGGTCCTCCAGCGCGGCAGACGCGGTATACAGGAACGGCACGCGCAGAATCTTGGTCTGAACGCCCTCGCGAGCAGCGTAGTAGCGGCACAGGTCGTTGGCTGCGTGCGCGATAATGCCCTTGCCCGTTCGCCCCGCGGCATCTGCGGCACCCTCGGCACCCGCGGGCCCCGCTACATACAGCAGTTGGACCCGGCGACCCATGCACGCACGAAAGACCGAGCGAAGCAGCTCGATATCGCCCACGATATCGGTATGCGGCGTGAGGTAATTAGACAGGTAGACGACACGGTCGAACTCGTAGGCCTGATCCAGGTGCTGGAGGAGCTCTTTCCACGAGGCATGGGGTGACGACTCATCGCGGTGAGCATCCTTGACGGCTACAACCTTAACGTGGTCCCCGGGGAACGCCTTGGCACAAAAGTCATCGTCAACATATGCAGTGTTGCCAACAACAAGCACCTCCATGGCGTACTCCTCCCCTAAAATCCACTTCTGTCATAGTCAAACATGCGTATTTTACGCTGTCAACGCGAGCTGGAACGCCTTTAAGGCTGTTTTAAGAACTTTTTTAGAGGATGTGGGGACATCGAGAGCGCAAAATGAGCGACCAATTCGGAAGTGCGGTGAGAAAACGAGACCTGTCGACCAGACCCTAGTTTTGGGCACCCGCGACCTGCGGTTTTGTTGCCAAAAATCGGTGTGTGCTCGGCAAGTTTCGATTTTTCCCCGCACTTTCGGAGATAAATGGTGAAGGGGACTCTTTAGAACAAACGAATACCCAAACCCCTCTTAATCGCCTTGTTCATAACGTCGTTAAGTCGCTTAGGCCAATTCGCAATAAAGAAAAGGCAGGTGCAGCATGCACAAAATGAATCATTGTTCAGACGTTCAATCTCATTGAGCAGAAGTTCAGAATGATTGATGCCTGTCACGGTCGCAGCTAAGTCAGCCAGAGACTCGTTTGCAATTGGCATCATCTGCTCATTAGTTAACCAAAGCGACCTCAGGGCATGGACGGCAATAATGCAGGCAAATGTAAAACCATCAATACGCCCAATATCCGCAAGCGAATCTCCCCTCCTGGCAACCCAGTCCTTGTAAGATCGCTGGCCAAAAATCACATCTGAAGGAACAAGGGCGTCATCCAGAGAGAGATACTTCAAGGGATCAAAATCACGATATGCTTCAACCGATGGATAGCTTAGATATAGCTGACCCATATCAGTGCTATCGCAGTAATAGTCTTGCATTAGCTCGAGCCGCTTAAAATCGAGCCGATTGTCCTGAGGATCTAAGTCAAATATGAGCAGGGTGTCTGTAAAACTGGATTCGAGAAGCTGAGCCGCATCATCTTTATCCGAAAGAAGCTCAGCGACAAAGGGCTTAAGATCAATGGACTCGAAATCACAACCGTATTCTTGAAAGAGCTTATCAAGAAAGTCATGAACATTAATCTCAACAGGAACAATTTGATGATCATCCGCGAGGCTAAAAGATTCAAATAAACGCCCCATCAGCTGAGGCTCGCGTTTAGCGCCTTCAACAATGAGCAGGACGTTCTTTTCAGACGCAGCGTTCATGGCTACTCAAACTCTCCGGCTCGGAGGAGCTTCTCAATATTGTTGCCGAGCCTCAACTCACGATCGGTGGAATCGGCCAAGGTTCGAATACCCTCTTTTGCAGAAATTTGATAAACGCAGTCGGGCCTCATTACGCCATTCTTAACAAGCGAAGTGTTGTGAGTGGAGCACAGTATCTGACAAGAGGCCTTGGAAGCAAAGAGCTTCAAAAGGCTCTCTGCCATTTCAAAGTGACAAAAAGCGTCAAACTCATCTATGAACAAAAAGCTGGCCGACTCGTTAAGTTCAAGCTCAGAGAACAACTTAACCAGGGTTCTTGTACCGCTAGAACATGCCTCGACAAACGGGATGCATCGCATGGGATGATTGAAATACAGAACAGGCGAGCCGTCGGACTCTTTAATAACGATCAGAGACTCATCGACTCCAAAATTGCGAATAAATGACTCGAATTCCGCAACTTTGTTCTCGCGTATGATCTTGTCGATTACTTTTCTTGTTTCAAACCCTTTTAATCGAAAGTTGTCCGTGCGAATCAGCCTCATGCGCGAGACAAATCGTCGCAACTCCGCCAAGACGCCTAAAACATTAGTTGGAAGACTGCTCGTTATATAAGAAAGAAGGCTCAACGAAGTGTCAGAGAATTCAAAATTGATTCCAGCTGCACCGATTCGTTCGAGGTGGTTATCCTCGAAAACGCCGCGTGCATTATTGAAATCGAAAATTCGTTCCCCATCAATCAATAGGGTCTCGTGAAGCCAAGTAGTCGGAGAAGTCTTCTCATAGCAGTAATTGATTTCGCGACCGTCAATTTCAAAGACATAGGTGAACTGTGCCGTACCTCGCCCGCAATCAGCATTCAAAAACAGACGATCATCCTGGTCAGGATAATCGAATGCCTTTAGAAAGCCGAGCGTAATGTCGAATAAAGCTGAACCGAAATTCGATTTACCAGACGCATTTCTGCCGATCAAAAGTGCGGTTTTCACGATTCCGTTTTTTACGTTATTTTCTGCAAACTGGTAATCACGAGAAGCTGCAAAATTAAATGTAACCGGAGCCGAAAAATTCCTATAGCCATTAACAGTAAAACGCTTAAGCATGAGAGTCTCCTATCTCTTGCCGTAATTATATTACGGCAAGAGATAGGAGACCGGCATCAATTACGTAACTACTGGAAAAGTCATGTAGCCAAAGCCCATCCGAACCATGAAAACGTACCGCGAGAGCCGCTCAAAACAGAAGTATGCGGCAAATTCCAGACATGCCGACCACGCCGGATAGCGACAATGCTTCTACCTGCGCGACACTAACAAAGCATCGTTAAATCATCCAGTCTCAAGCGTAATCACAAATAAGATTTACCGTTATAAAAGCTGAAGTGCCAATTTTTAAGTTGCGAATCAGCATCCCCGTTGTCATCAACAAACTCAGAGAGCAAATCTGCACCGTCAGTAATTGGGCAGCGATCGCCCTCGTATTTCATAGAAGGAAAAGCACCATCTCTGGAACCGACAGCAAACACAAAACCTGATGGATTGATTGCCCAACAGACGTATGCATCCTTTCCGCGAGAAAGCAACAACGATCCGTTGCAACCGTTAGGCAGGAACCGGTTAAACGCCTCGTCCAAGGACGAATAGGCACCGGATTCCATCCAGCGCTGATTCTCCAAACTTGCAATTGTCCAAAGAAAGGACTTCATCTCTTCCAGATATGTCCAGTCAAACCATATCCCATCTTCATCGAACCCGCTCCTCCCTTTACCCGATTCAAACCGTTTAACTTTAGCGTCAGCGTTGGCGGCGGCCGCGTCGACCTCATACTTAAAAGCAGCCAAGCAGGAAGCTTTTTCAGGCGGTTTGCAACATTCAAGATACTCATGAGCATTCCATCCGTTGAAATGTCTGATGTATCGAAAGTTTGGAAACAACGCTATTGCAATATTAATAAACTCCTTTGTAGGCAGGTTCTCTCCCACAACGTTTATACGCATGTACATCGATTCAAGCGAAGCATAATAGGCAAGCGCGAGAACATAGGGCGCGATGAATATTGGGTACCAGATTGAAAGAAATAGCGAGCTTAATTCAACGCCCCAGTCCATAGAAAACTAAGCATTTGAAAGCAGCAACGTTGTTGCAACACAAACAATGATGCACAAAACAACCCTCATGTTTTCAAACAAGCATAGATTGGATACATCACGTCTGGATGAAAATTGGGCATGGCCAATACCCAGAAACAAAAGGACTACTTGAAGAGCAACTTCAAACGGAATAGGGAAGCAGACCAGATTGATATAGAAAGACGCTAGTGCACCAAAGCGGACCTCAGGCACAATCAATTCGTTTTTAATTGAAGTGACCGATGTTGCCTTAGATGCAATTAACATAGAGGGAAACCCAACAAATACAACCTCAAGAATCGTGTCCAGCAAGATACCCGTATTCCAAAACCCGAATTCAAACGCTCTGTATATCAAAAGCGCAGAGTACGTTACAAGAATGAGCGCAGGAATCAGAATTTTGGGGCTTAGCGCACACTTGACAACATCAGCAAACGATTTAATAACGCTTAACAACTTACCCTTAGTCAGAAGATAAATCGCTATAAGACCCATCAATATAATTGATGCATATTCACGGTTATCCATTTGTCCGATGAGAGTTGCAACCACCCATTGGACTCCACTGAGGATCAATCAAGCCCCTCCTTAGCCATGTTGAATCTAGACTCAAGATCACGCCGGGAATGTTGGTGCAAACGCGCCGACGACCAGCCATGCGTCGCCGAAGCCCTATGGAAGTCTGCGAACCATGAGGCGGCCCTCGAGGAGGAGCTTGTGCATGAGGTTCTTCCCGTGGTCTTTGTTGTCGAAAGACTCGCCGTAGGCAGCCAAGAGCTTCGTCACGTTTTTATGAACTTCCCTGCGAGCCTTTTCGACCATAACCTTCTCGGTCTCACCCTTCTTGCCATGAGGCCTATAGTAGAAGACGAGCCTCGTATCGCCACCGTAGAGGTCCACGGCATCGAAGATCGACTGAAAGTAGGAGTAGTCGGCCTCGGAAAGGGAGTGGCCGAAGAACTTGATGAAGCCCATCGAAGCGCCGTTTGACGACTTCGGCCGAACGACCCTCTGGAAGTCGACGGGGTCCTGCGCGAGCAGCCTGTAGGTCTTGGTGAACGGTATGGCCACGCTGGTGGGCCTGATCCCCTTCGCGTCTATGCCGAAGACGATGCCGTGCTCGTAGTCGCTCGCCCTACCGTGTATGTTGCAGAAGCAGTCGATGCCGAGGGCGTCGGAAAGGCGAACGTTGCTCGACAGGGGCTCGGTGTAGTTGAAGCTGAGGACGGAGGTCGAGGGGGGCACGCCATCTTCGTCAACTAGGTCTCTGCAGATGCGCTCCATCCGGGTCGCGGCGGAGTCGAGGTAGCCGGGCGTCCGCTGCACAAGGTCGTTGAGGTAGGCGGCGAAATACGACTCGTAGCGGTTCAGGTCGGCAAGGGACAGCGCGGCGAGCACGCTGCCGTCCAGCTTTCGGTCCCTCAGCCAATTGCTCAGCACATAGGAATAGACGGCATTGGTGCGCGCGGTCTGCGAGGGCTTGACCGAAGGATCGAGGACACATTCCGGGAGCCGGAGCATCTGGGGATCCTTCTGCCCGCTTTTGTACAGCCACCGCCTAATCTGGTGTTCGACGTCGCACCAGCGCCAATTATGCCCCTTCTCCTGCTTGAGAATGAGATCCCAGATAGTGGTGTTCTCCGGATGGGCAACCAAATCGGATTTCGCTCGGTAGTCGTGAAAGTCGGAGAAGCTCGATTTGAGGTCGCAGGAAAGATCGAACCCGTTGCCGATTACGATGAGCTGATACATCAGACACCTCCTCTACGCAAGCATGAAGGCACAGGCCATGCAGTGAGTCTTTTCTTCAACGGTCAAACTAGACGATATAATATCTTTGAGCCACTTGACCATAACGTGTGAGTCTTGCCATAGAGCCTGCATACCCATCGATTCAGCGACCAACGGCGAACCCGTCGTAAAAAGAGACATTAGTATTTCCTCCACACCATGCGGTCAACGATGCCGGTGTAGGACTGGATGATACGGACGACCTTGGGGGCCACGTCGTCCTGGTAGTCCGGCACGGGGATTCCGTGGAGGCCATCCTCCGTGAGCGCAACCGCCGTGCGCACGGCGTTGAGCAGGCCCCGCTCGTCGATGCCCGCGAGGACGAAGCATCCCTTGTCAAGCGCCTCGGGGCGCTCGCTGCTCGTGCGGATGCAGACCGCCGGGAGCGGGCGGCCGACGCTCGCGAAGAAGCTCGACTCCTCGGGGAGGGTACCGGGGTCAGAGACGACGCGGTAAGCGCTGGACTGCAGCTTGTTGTAGTCGTGGAAGCCCATGGGCTCGTGGGTGCGCACCAGGGGATGCGCCTGGAAGCCCGAGGCCTCCAGGCGCTTGCGGAAGCGGGGGTGGCAGCTGTAGAGGATGGACTTTCCGTATTCCTCGGCGAGGGCGTTTATCGCGCCGAAGAGGGACGTGAAGTTCGCTTCGGTGTCAATGTTTTCCTCGCGGTGGGCGGAGAGCAGGAAGTAGCCTCCCGGCTCCAGGCCCTCGCGCTCCAGCACGTCACTCGCATCGATGGCCGCCAGGTTCGTGCGCAGCACCTCCGCCATGGGCGAGCCCGTCACGTAGGTGCGCTCCGTCACGCAGCCCGTCGCGAGCAGGTAGCGCCGCGCGTGATCGCTGTAGGCGAGTTCACGTCGCTGATGACGTCCACGATGCGGCGGCTCGTCTCCTCGGGCAGGCACTCGTCCTTGCAGCGGTTGCCCGCCTCCATGGGTTCCAGTACTCATACGCCCTAGCTGGGCTCCTTGTTCGGAACGTGGTTCCGGAGCGAATTAGCACTCCAATGCCAGAGCGGCTGTGCCGGCCGCCCGTGAGCGATACCGCTCTTTCGAAGAGACATCAAATGGAGCTTGAGCAGCCCTGTCGCCAACAGTGCCCTCAACTGAAAACGCGTGCAACAACCTCGATACCATGTGCTACGGTGTCTATGCGAGCTTAGTTAAGTGCGGCAGCTCGCAAAAACATTTCTACAGTGTTTGAGGAAATGCGCCGCACAGAGAGACATCGCGGCGAAACCGCATCACCGCGCGCCGTTCGGGAAGACGACCTGCAGCTGCCCGCCAGCCCAAGTCGGTAACAGGTCAGAGCCTAATGACAGCCAGGGCCAAATGCGGGCACAGCCACTTCACCAAAGACGAACGGAGACCTGAAATCAGATGATCGACCTGAGAGAGTACTATCTCGATAACATTTCAGAGAACGACTACTACTATCACTTTTTCTCACTTATCGAAGGCGTGAACAGAACTTACAACGTCTTCTACGGGAAGGATGAGACACAGGGATTCGAGTTCCTAGTCCACGACGAGATAGAAGCGATAGAGAAGTTCCGGCAGCTGTGTCAACCAGAAAACGAGCCGAATAGGAAAGAGGACAGGTGCTGGTTCTATGTCGTCGCCTACTATCTGAACGCACACGGCTATATCATCGATCAATTCCCCGACATACTGCGCAGGCCCCCGAAAGAACCATCCAGTTTTACATACGGGACAATCAGGGACAGAGCCATATCGCTTGGGCTCGACGATGATGGCACGGTACGCTGGGCGACCCGCCGCGCGATGGTTGCCGACATGACCTTCGTGCGCAAGGCGTCCTCGGTGGCAATCGGCGATAATCTGAACAAGAGGATCCAGCTCATCTCCGCAGGCAATTCGCGATTCGAGGAGATGGAGGACAACGAGAAGCTCAGGGAGATCGCGAACCTGATCGAGAACCTGCTGAAAGAGAACGGGAAGTTCATACAACCTGACTACTCGAAGGCGACGCTTGGACTCGTCGACGACAATACGGTGAAGAGCTTCAGATACAAGATCCAGTGTTTCAGGCACTCGAGCAAGGAATCACTGGAAGAGAGAGCAAGGCTAACCGATGGACAAAAAAGGTTCCTGATCGACTTCGGCGTGACAATCTGCAAGGCAATTTACTCTCTCGTCGAATAGTGCCATTCGCGCCGCCTCTCCCGTTGTCAACGATAGCCGCAGCTCTTGTTTCCATGCGAATTAACAAAACGAAGACGAAATAATCAACCGAAGATGAGGAAAGTCATGTTCGCTTAAAAGCGGCTTAGAATTTCGCCATCATGTGTATTAGCCGATTTAGGCCACGCGTATTGGGCTAATAAACCATTCGACCAATTAAGTTAATTGCTTTGTCACTGGCATGCGAGCAGTTTAATCAAGACGACAAGAGCGCGCTCAAATTGTTGCCTGCAGCAGCTAGCCAAGTATAGATACCATCCTGTTTCCAAATTCGGTCCTACGATAAACCCTTTCTTCTTTCTCGATATCGCCGGGATCGTCGAAGGTGAGCGTCTCGTCTACTACGTCCCACTGCTGCCGATGGATATCCTCAATCAGCAATCCAAGTCCGGTTAATCGAAGCAGAACTTCTGTATCTTTGCCTCTGAGCGTCTGAAAAGTTTCCTTTTCTCGAAGCATCTCGTAGTCTCCAGGTAGAAATCTGTCCAGCGTCTCTGCGAACAAACGAAGATCGCCCCAGCTAATTTCTTTATCTAGATAGGCCTCATAAATCTTTGCTAGTCGCCGCGCTTTGTCCTCCTCAATGTATCTTTCGAGCAGGATAAGCAGGTACTCAATATCGCGCTTCCTATTTGACTCTTCAAAGTATTGCTTGTACTTTTTCCTCGAGCCATTTTCAAAAGAGTCGCGGTTGAACTCATCGAGGAAACACGCATACTTCTTCAGTAGGTGCGTATTGTGGATATTGTTTCCGATTTTATAGATGCTCACTGCGCTTGAGATGACGGGAATGTCCTTCAAGAACTCGTTTTGGAGAATTTCGTCCAGACCAACCTCTGCGACATTCGAAATAAGTTCGAGAGAGTCGCTGCAAATAGTTGGCCTTGCGTCGTCTTGCAAGCGCGTTAGAACGGCCTTAGTTGATTCCCCCGTGTTTGCCATAAGATTACCTTTCATAATAATTTGCCAGTTTTAGCATGCGTTTGTACCGCCGCTTTCTACCCAGTTCACCTATATTGCCTAGTTCGCAGTCATCCGAACATGGCGGCTCACTGCGACATGCTGCGGAACGTTGGTGGGACAGCGCTGGGACAAAAATCGAAACACAAGCGAAACTCGGACAGGTTGAGTTTCGATATCTATCCCAATGGTAAACGGGGTATGGTTTAGGCCGAAGCGCCTGAGACTTGTCCTAATTCTAGGTGTCAAAGTCGATTACTGCCTGTCGTGGAATAGCCCCCACTTTTCGTCTTCGATGTCTCCTTCAATTGATGACTTCACTTTTGACAGCCATTCTCTGTGTTTTAAATATGCAACACCTGCGGGCAGCCGAGCAGCAATCGAGTCAATCGCCTCAATCTCCTTGAGCTTTGCTGGAATAAAGCCTTTTTCAGGGGACCCGCTCATTGAAGATCGACGGAGATCCAAATGGTTGATCGATATCCCGTCTTTATCGAGCGTCAGAATGAGGGTGATAGCCCTAACCCTCGCCTCGTCATTGCAATCGGACAAGGCCCAGCTTATTCTATCGAGACTATTTGCGTCGGCGATCCTTTCGCGGATGGTATATTCCAGGCGCTCCCAAAAAATATCGCTCGAGAGCGCATTTGCATCATGAACGGGAAACAAAAAGGCTATTTCATACCTGCCGAGTGGTTTGCTCAGCGCTTCATCGATCATTGCTTTCAGCAGATTCCAAGCGTGATCGTCCTGGACGGTCCAAAACGAGCTGATTCTTCGCAGGAGATCGTGCCTTTGTCGGTAGTCGAGGTTGGCAGCGTATTCCAAAAAACGGTCAATCATTGAACTGTCAAGGCGTAAAAGGCAGCGTAGGAAAGCGAGGTTATAGTCGAAAGAAGGGCGTCCTTCAAGTGCGAGAAAATACAGGTTGACAGCCGGTGAGGGATTGGATCCGAAGTACGAATCTAGAGCGGAGACGCGCTTTTCGTCTCCGCAGTTGCCGAAAAACCGCCAAACCTCATCATTGTGTGTATGTTCGGAAAACCTAAAAGCATATTTGAGCATATAGCCAGGATGCTTTGGCTCGACTATCTCCAAATCTTCCAAGCAGAGATGCGTTCTGCCGTCATCGAGTCTTGCGAGGATCTCGTCGAGCTCCTCCTTGTCGGGCCCGCTCTTTATTGCTAGCAAATCAAGATAGTCAAACAGGGCCGGATGGTCACTCACGTCGAGCACCGCGCCCAGCTCGTTTCTAAGGACCCTCCTGCCGATGGCTTCAGCAAGGTAATCAAGTGCTTCATACGGAACGGGGATCGTCGAGGGCAACGATGCGATATTGCGTGCGATTATGCTTGAAGCGGTATCTGGGGTCCTTTTGGCAATTTCCAGAAGGACTTTTCCGATAGCCCTGCCCGACTCCCACTCTTTACCGGAAATCTCATAATCTTCGGCCAGCTTTCCCAGGGCTTCGGTCAGTCGTTCTAGCGGTAACTCTTCCGCGGATATTCTAGGTTCTTTCTCTTCGAGAGACCAAGAGTTCTCCAAGCCAAGCGCGTCGAATGTGCTCTGGCGGAACCCATCGAGGCTCAGAGGGGAGTTCTGCGCGCATGTTTCGTAAATCTGGTTGATGCTTAAGCCGCATGAAAGATCGGTTGTCGAGTCTTCGCTTATATATTTGGGGAATAGCTCTTCGATCCTCGAGAGCACCGAATGCATGTTTTCTGCGTGCTCCGCTTCAGGTTCTTTGCCATAGAACGAGAAGTGCTGCCGAAAGGTGGATTTAACTTGCCTGCTGAATTCGGTTTCGACTAGAACGGAGAGCGCCCGGAAGCAATGGGCGTGGAGCTCGGCCAACTCTGATGTGAAACTGAAGGTCAGGGTGTTGTATGTGTACGTTATGCCATTTTGCCAAACGCGCTGGGCCCTTGAAGAGAGGTATGAACTCGTCAAGACGATCAGACATGCTGCAACATTACGGGAATGCGATTGTTGATATTTTTGAGCGAGGGCATCGAGTTTGCTGTTTTCCAAATCGAATCCCGTACGATCGAGATCATAAGCGAAAGCACCGTCTGGTCCGCATGCCCAGTTGTACTCGGCCGCTCGCTCGGTGCCTCTTTCTACACACGTCACGAACAACTCTAAGGCTGTTTGCGAATACTCGCTCGAGCTCATCAGGGATACGGAAATATGCAGGGGCATAGATCCGTCGGATGTCGAATTCATGCCGAGAATATCTTCCGATACGTCAGCGCAAGCAGCGCTTTCGATGCGGTTTGAGGCAAAGGCGAGCGCCTGTATGGGAAGGAGTTGATTGAATGTGATTATGAACTGATCGGCAATTCGCGCATCCCGATTCTTAATTTCATCCCAAGCTTTCCCGCATTCCCTTCGAAGGTAGTCGTACACGCTCGCACTTCCGCACACTTCAGCCATTGACTTGGCGGCTTTGAGATACGGCGCGTTCGGCATTTCTGCGGTATGCAGAATGAAATCCGCAAAACTGCCGTTCCCTTCTTTTGCGAAGTGGCGGCATATCAAGAAGTCACGAAGATTCTGCTCTTCCATTCTTATGGCTAGCACGCCACCAGCGGAGGTAAGGATCGTGACGATTTCCTGGTCGTTCAATCTGGATGCAAAATCCCGAATCTCGGCATCGTCGTACTCCAGGCCCAAGAGTTCCTCGTAACAAGGGTCTCCTTCAATAAGATCGCAGCAATCGTAGATTGCAAGGACCTCTACGAGACGCTGCTCCCTGCTGGAGTACCCAGCTAAGTCGGAATTCATATAGATGTTCAGAAGATCGTATGGCTCTTGGATGGCTTCGAAATTGCCGTCTGCTATGGGGCTTGCTGCCATGATAGCCAAGCGCAGGTTTCCGTTTGCGATTGCCGATACTCTCTCCCTCAGTGCTAGGTTTTTTATGTTGTATTCGGTCTCGAGTATCGCTTCAATGTTTTCCGCGGTTAGAGGCTCCAGCTCTATTTCTTTGAAATTTAGATAGCTGCCGATTTTCGCGGTCAACTCGCTTCGGTGCACCTTCCTGCAGGTGAGGACAATCTTTAGCTTTTTGTTTTCCAAGCAGATTCCCAGCAAGTGCTCAAGTGACAGGTTGCCGTTTGCATCATCGACCAGAAGGATAATGTTTTCCGACTCCGACAAAATCAGCTCAATATCATCGTCGAGATGCGACGAATACCTAGAGTCCAAGATCAGAAGATCCCAGTGATGCCGATTGCTGAATGAGAGGCATGCGTCGAGGGCGATTTTGGTTTTCCCCGATCCAGACTACCCCTGAATCACTACTGCCCTACTTTGCTCTATCGATTCGATGATGCCTGAAAACTCGGAATCCCTGTGCATGAGGGGCTTCGACAGGTCGGTTGTGAAACGGCCGTTCAGGCTTCGCTCGATGAAGCGGTCTGGGGCGATGAATGACCCCTTTCCGAGCGGAATGCCCAAAACCGTATGCGCTAGCGCAGGGAATTTTCTATCAAGGTCGCTCGCAATTGTCTCTGGCCCGATTATTTCTATCCGTGGATCGATGGCGCGGACTTCCTCGAGTACCAGAGGTGAAAGGCGAAAGTATGTGTGGCACAGGATGATTCGATCTATGAGTTGCGGATCGATGCCGGTTTTGCTCCTGTCGAGGCAGTCTATAGCATCATTTAGCAGCTTATTGCGGATGTCGGATTTAGAGGTTGTGTATGCCGCGAAGATGTAGTGTCCATTCTCTCCTACGGAGTACATATCTGGCACTCCGGTCGTAGTTTTATCCGTGCCGCATTGGGATCCCAATTCAATGATGTTGTTAAGCGAATATCTCCTATATAGATACTGATTTGCTAGTGTTTGAAAACGCCCGCCTTCGATCTGCCTTAGCTCTTCTTGGATCTGATTTATATGGGACATTTTGCTCCTCGCGGTAAATTCGCCTTTTGATTTCTCTTTTCTTACTCTAGTCCACCTAGCTCAGCAAGTCTTGCACGCTCGAGGGCCGAGTCGAAGACGTCCTCGAAGTCGAGCCCCGCCGCATAGGGAGATCCGGCGACAATGACTGGGATAAAAAACTCTAATCAAGGCCAGAATCTTTAATAGCATGCTGTTTTACCACAGACGGCAGAATCTGGCTTGAACAGTTAATTATAGCCCCCGACAGAAAGAGCGGTGCTTCCTCGCTATCGTCTCCGCGCTCGAGAAGCAGAATCGCAAGGCAACCGAGGTGGTCGAGGAGTGCGGTGGGTTGTTACCGTCAATGGGAATTCGGTCAACGCCAACCATCAATCATGCCGTATTATTCAGAGTTAGAATTTTCGCCCCACGATACTAAGCCGGTGACCATCCAATGATATTTGGCATCGATATAGACACCGCCAATCTGATTGTCCAAGCATTCATCGGAGCCGCTACCTTGGGGACCTTGATTGCCGCATTCTGTCAAAACAACCAGACCAAAAGAAACAGGGAGGACGATATCAAGCGGCATCAGCCATCCCGCATATCGGCATGGTACGAAGAAGGTCGAAACCGAATCGATCAGCCCGATGACAACCGATTCTTCTGGCAGTTCGTCGTGCTTCGAAACGAAAGCGAGTCCCCCGTCTACGACGCAATCGTCACCTGCGTCGGGATTAGCGGAGCCGGCCCTTCTTTCAAAGGAGAGGACAACGGTCCCGCTTTTCCCGACCGCGTCTGCGTCGGCACGCTTCCTCCTGGAGCATGGTACATATGGCTCCCAACGGGAGGGCACGGAATGGGAGTGCGCACGGCGCCCGAAACGGCTTTCGTCGACGCGAATGGGATTCCATGGGTTCGGCGAGGCAACGGAAGGCTCGAGGAGATCTCTATGGAGCCGACCTCGTTCTACAGGCTGCCCCTCCCCTTGTCCTGGCACGGATGCAAGAAGCTGACCGAGTAGAAGTCGTCGACGCCGTACGCGTAGCCCTCGAAGGGCGCCTCGTCCAGGCCGCGCCAGCCGGCGGCGGCGCGATAGTCCGCGATCTCGTCGGCAAGGGCCCTCGCCATAAGCACGACGTGCTCGACCGCAAACCCGTTATTCGACTTCTCTGGGTGCTTCTTGACGTGGTCGCTGGAAAAGTAGCCCAACGAGATTTCGCTCACGGGTCCGTCGCCGTTGGCGAACGCGGCCACATTGACCGTCTTGCGCCTGAAGAGGGTATCGAGTGCCTTGGTGAGGGGCTCGGCGGTGGACAGCATGGCGGGGCCTCCCTACGTACGAGGGAGATTGAATTGAGGGTTTGATGCTACTGTCCGCTACTGCCCGCGGCACTCAGCAAGCCAGCCGAATGCCGCGGTCTCCCGAGACTAGCGGAGCCGCCCTTATTGCTAACACTGCCAAAGCAAGCCCCACTTCGTCAGTAACTTGGACGGGTGTCCCAGCAGCAGCGCGTGGCACCTAGAAGCGCTGTTCCCAGCAGGAATAGCGCTAAGGAGGCGGCGATCCAGTTGCTGTCGGCGGTCTTGGGGAGCGTGGCGGCGGCGCTAGCAGTCTTGGCCCTGGATGGCGTGGACGCCGTGGTCTTGGTAACTGTCGTCTTGCTTGTCGTGGTCGTCTTGGGCGTCGCAGTCGCGGGCCTAGGGACGGGATCCGTCGCGGACCCGGCGCCGGGCCGCTCAACGGTTGGGCCGGCGCCACCGGCCGGCTCGCCCGCGCCACCGGGCACCTCGCGCCCGTCGGCCTCCCCCGCCGGCGCCGCGGCGCCCTCGGACTCGATCACCACATGCGGCGCCATGGCCCCTGGGGCATCCACCACCCCGCCGGCGCCGAAGGCCCCGCCCACTGGCGTCACAAATCGCGCGGACATAAGCGACCCGCCCGTGCATGCGACGCCGCCATCGGCACCGGCCGCATCGAGCCGCGAGGCGTCGACGGACAGCCCGCGCCCGGCCGGGCCGACGCGCTTCGATCGCGCCGCCAAGAAGGCGATACGGGAGTCGGGTCGGGTGGCCGGTAACGCCTATCGTTAGATGCTGCGCGACCGGTTCCTCTGCCGCGTGTTCGCCGGCGTCGGGGAGCGGTTCGTGCTCAAAGGCGGCAGCGGCCCTCTGGCCCGCATACCCGACGCGAGAAAGACGCGCGACCTTTTGACCAGGGAGCAAATTGCGATTCACTTGTCGTCTTCCGGTCTAGGAACACCGAGGTCAGAGTTGTAGAGCACCTCGCCCAGCCTTTGGCTCTCGGCGGCGTAGCCCCCGACAAGGGACGCGAGCTCGGACTTGAAGGAGCTGATCGTCTCGGAGTCGAGGATGAGAGCCAGCTTGGCCACCATTGTCGAGAAGTCCTCGTCCCTCACGGGCCCGACCCTGGCGCACCAAAGCCGCTCGTCGCGGGCGCAGATGTTGCGGAAGTCCACGAGGGTGCGCAGGGCGATGAGCCCGGCCAGGTCCTCGTCGTAATGGCTCGGCCCCACCATGTAGTCCTTGGCATCGGTGTAGTTGGCGATTTTCAGGTAGGCATCGAGCTCCCGATAGGCCTCCAAAAAGGTGTAGGCGGCGACCGAGCGCACGCGGGCCTCCGCCTTGAGGAGGTACTTGAAGGTAAGGTTGCGCAGGTCGCGGTCGAAGAGGAAAAGGCCGTAGAGGTCTCCGAATCCCGTTCCCTCGGCGTAGACGTCGTGACCCGCCTCGGCGCTGGCCTCCTTGTCGAGGAACGGCTCCTTGTACCCGTTGACAACGCAATAGTAGTCCTCGCCGAGGAGGGCGTAGGCGGCGTACTCCGGCATGGAGAGCCCCCTGGACTCGAGGATGGCCACCTGCTCTTCGAGGGTCTTGAACGGCTTGCGGGCCATGCCGGCTCCTCTCTGAAATGAGAGAAGGCCGCCCGCCTCGTGGCGAACGACCTTCCTCAGTCTTGGGCTCCGTAGAGTACCCAAGCCGTATCAGTGTATTCGTGCAAGTACCACATGCTCGGCCGTCCGTCAAGCTTGCCGGGGCTTTCTCGCCTTTCTTGTGCGCCGCGTGCGCCCCTACTTTGCGGCATACACGTCGCAATTGCCCCTACCTAGAAAGTGCATGGCAGCTCGGTCAATCGCCCTTGCGCTTTGGCCTACCTAGAATCGCTGTTCCCAGCAGGAATAGCGCTAATGAGGCGGCGGGCCAGTTGCTGTCGGCGGTCTTGGGGAGCGTGGCGGTGGCGGCGCTAGCAGTCTTGGCCTTGGATGGCGTGGGCGCCGTGGCCTTGGTCACGGTCGTCTTGCTTGTCGTGGTCGTCTTGGGCGTTGTGGTCGCGGGCTTCGGGACGGGGCCCGTCGCGGGCCCGGCACCGGGCTGCTCAACGGTGGGGCCGGCACCACCAGCCGGCTCGCCCGCGCCACCAGCCGGCTCGCCCGCGTCGTCGGTCTCCCCCGCCGGCGCCGTGGTGTCCTCGGGCTCGATCACCACATGCGGCGCCATGGCCCCGGAGGCATCCACAACGCCGCCGGCACCGAAGGCCCCGCCCGCAGGCGTCACAAAGCGCGCATGCACAAGCGACCCGCTCGTGCATGCAACACCGCCATCGGTACCGGTCGCATCGAGCCACGAGGCGTCGACGGAAAGCGTGCACCCGGCCGAGCCAACTCCCGCGCCCGCTCCCTGCAGGTACACGCCGTAGGCACGCGCGCCGGCGGCGGGCGCGGCACCGACGGCGACAACGCGCCCGCCGCCGCGCACGGCCATGCCGCCGGCGATCACGCCGGCCACGGCCTCGTCCGTGACATCGGCCCCGTCCGCCCGGGCATCGACGGCGCAGCCGTCAACCGCGAGCGCCCGCGAGACGTGGATCGCGCACTGCGAGCCCGAAGCCGCCAGGGACCCGGTGCCGCGAAGCGTCAGGTTGCCCCACACCTCCATGCCGCACTGCGTGATGTCCGCGTCGGGCGTATGAGACTGCGTCACCGAGTTGCGCCCCACAAGCGTCACGACCAGGTCGCCGTCGGCGCCGATGGCGTCGCCCGCGTAGCCGTCAAGCTCCAGATGGCCGGCATCGGTCCAGGCCCAACCGGGGCCCGACACGCCCGGCTCGAAGTACGTCGCGCCCGCGATGAACAGGCTCTCCGCGCCCGCGGCATAAGAAGGCCCGCCCAGCAAAACGCACAGGCAGGCCATGGCAGCGATCGCGATGTGATGACGGCTGGTGTGGGACTCGGCGGCAAACATACCCGCTCCGATCTTCGCAGGAGCCAATAGAATGTGCACCAGAAAATGCCCTGGTAGCAGCAGTTATTATTTTAGCGAGATCAATGCAGGAGAAATGAAAACCGTGTGGGCAATGTCCACAATTAGGTGTAAATCGTTTTGCCAGTCGGTGAAAGGAGGAATTGACTTGCGAATGCTCGACCGCTTGAATGCGCCGAGGGCTTCTGCTTCCACGAGCTTCGCCATTCCTATCTTACCGCACTCGCGAGGGCAGACGTGCATTCCAAGGTCATGCAGGTTCTCGCCGGGCACGCCACATGCGCCACCATCATGGACATCTACACCCACGTGAACATGGACTCCAAGCGCAAGGCCGCCGAGGCGCTGGCGAAGGCTGTAGTCGCAGCGCAGCCGTAGCCTGAGTAGGCGAAGGCACGGCGTCAGAGCCCCAAAACGCAACGGGGCCCGGGCAGCGAACAGTATCGCCGCCCGGGCCCGTAGTCTGACCTGACAACCTGACGCCGGGGCCGATAGGGCGAACGCGCGCAGGGAGGGGCGATTTCCCGCCGTCCCAGCCTGAAGGGAAAAACGGAATAGGCGGACCGGCCGTCCAGCTGAGTCTGGGAAGAGGTGCCGGGCGGAGGGTGGGGCATGGCCACCGGACTCATCGAAACACATCTCCACCGTTCCTTCAACTGGAAAATGCCGCCCCCGGGGCCCGGGAGGGGCCTCGGGGGCGTTCGGCCGACCGCGGGAACGGCCTATCCGCTTAATGTGTTCGGCTGAAATCGGAAATCAACCATGAAAGAATCTCTGGCATCTTCACCTTGGTGGCAATCAATCACTTAAAGCGATTCTTTAGGGTTCTGACGCATTCAATCCAATCATGCGGCAGACAGTCCTTTAAAAGGCCTTTGATGCCGCGTTGACGGAGGAATTTGCCAAAGATGAGGTCGGAGTCTCCAGATGCGACGGCCCTGTAAAGCTCAGCAGCAGCAGCCTCATCCTCCGGAGCCCGACGCGAGGGATGCAACAGGTTGACGTTTTCGGCGGACGCCCTTTCAAGGTCCGATTCCACCCATGTGCAACCATCGGCGCATTCTTCCTCAAAATAGCGCAGTCCCACAGGTGTGTTTAGCATCGCCAGTGAGACTCCCCTCGCATCATAGAAATCGGGGTGTGCTTTCTCGATGCCCCAATAGTCTCCAATGGTTATATCGCCTACGCGCTCGGGCTGCGCAAAACGGCATGAATAACAGGACTTGCGATAGTACTTTCCACTCAAGAAAGCGCGGTAATACGGGTCATCGCTGTATGGCCCAATAGCCTCCTTGCGCTTGAGGTCAATGGCGGAGGTGTAGTAGTAGTAGTAGTAGAGACCCCAAGGTCTATTCTTGGAGCGAAAAGTGTATCGAAGGCTTCCCGGAACGGCCTTGAGCTTGCTCTCAAGCCAAGCAACGTAAAGCCTGAATAGCTCGGGGCTTGTGACGCCATGGCAGACCAAATCAACAGTGACCAGCTTACCGCTGCAGGCTCTGAGTCCCTTGCGCGCCAGATAGCTCTTGAGGGCGTAGACCAGACAGGGGGTGCCGCTAAATAGAACGTCACGGCCCGACTCAAGAAGCTCCCGGCAATGGTCGAAACTTCCGTTTGGCGAGCACTGCACGTATTTAGAGCCCTGAAGGCGCCACAACTCAGAGACGTCCTCCACGCAGGTGATTCTCACAATATTGTCTTCACACAGCTCGGCGCCGAAGACGGCGCCTCCCCTTGCAAGCATGGCGCGCGCCAATACAGCAAACGCGCCTCCCGAGGCAGAGCGCGACAACGATTCATAGTCCTTGTCGCGGAGCGCCAAGACGCGGACAGGCAAGCAGGGCTTAGGTGAATCAGGGTGGTGCTGCATCGCTTAACCCAACCTTTCTTTAACAATTCGGAGCAGGCCGCAAAAGAGCGTTCCCATCTCTCTCCTGAAAATGGCAATCACGGCAAGCAGCTCAGCTAGCATTAGAAGCTCGCCAGCCGCGCCGTCCATAAAGAGGGTGCCACCAGCAAGGAAGAGCACGACGTAGGCGGCGGCATAACTGGCCTTCATAGTGTTAATGTTGACGTACCGTTTCGTATCGAAAACCCTGTAAGCGTAGACCGTGATGTAGCTGAAGCAAGTCGCCAAGGCAGAACCGGTGATGCCGAGAAAAGGTATGAGGGCAAGGTTCAGTAAGACATTTACAATCGCACCGAATGTCGCAGAGAACAGATAGCCCTTGCTGTCCTTGTTCACCGTATACCAAGAGCCCAAAAAGGTTCCGGTGGTCATAAATACGTTGCCTATGATAAGAAAGGGGGTGTAACGCCAGGCTTCATAATAACTAGCCTCGACATAAATGCCCATTATCGGCTTCATAAACAGGAGAAGCGCCACTCCCGTAACGACAGAGACGCCTACCAAACCTCCGTAGACCCTGTCACAGTATTCGTCACGGTCTTCGCTTCCGTCCTCATGTATGGCTGTATAGCTCCATGCTTGATTGAATATCCCCGCAACGACGGAGACAACCGAGGGAATTTTATAGGATACGGCGTATATTCCATTTGCAGCCGTTCCAAGCAGAGCAGTCACGAGCACCCTATCAGAAGAGTTGATAATCCACCACATGAACGTATTGGGAATGAGCACTGCCGAATACCGCGACATCTCTTTCGCCAAATCAAAATCGATCTTAAAGTTTCTGAAGACGTCGACAACGTTGCCAGCAAGAAACGCGTAGACCATAGCCACAGCTGAAGACAATATGTAGGCCATGAAGTATCCAGGCAAGCCGAGGTCGAGAACGAGAAGGAACAAGATATTGAGCACGGCGACGGCGATTGTTTGGAGGATATTGCCGACGGCATATCTGACGAGCAGTTCCTTACCGCGTAAATAGCACAGGAAGAGCTGGCTCCCGGCAAGCGTAACTGTATAGAAATAGATATAAATCGTGTAGCCGGCTACAGCGCCGAAAAGGCCCGCGATGGGAATGATTACAAGGCCAATAGCGAAAGACAGCGCCAACAGAGCGAGGCCGACGCTCATAATCTTGTTATAATCCGCCCCGTCGTCAAGTGAGAACCTCATCACGCCCTCGCCGATGTTGAGAATAAGCACAGGGGCGAGCACCGCGCAAAGGGTGGTAACAAGGTCTGCAGTTCCATACTGATCGGTGGCAAGGGCGTTCGTATATAGCGGCACCAAGAAGAACGTGATCAGCTTGGTCGCAATGTTGCCGATGGCGAAGATTGCGGTGTTCTTAATTAGGTATTTGGCACGGCTTGATTCTTGAACCATTAACTGGGCCTCCACAAATAATTAAAACAGGCAAATTCGGATCCCATGCTCATGACGCAGGCGAAAAGGCGCTATCGAGGAATTCCCTCGCCTTCGTTCGCTCAAGCTTGAGCCCCTCATTCACGACACGCCATTCAATCGGATTGCGGTGAACGCACCGATTAAAGGCGTCCTGAGAGTTCAGAACGCGTCTGTCCAAAAGGTCGAAGTCGCTCAGGACGTCATGGAGCCTTACTGAGTATTTAGCCGGGTCAAAGACGACCATGGGGCGGTTGAAGAGGAGGGAGAAGCACGTTCCGTGGAACGAGTCGGTGACGACAAGGCCAGCATTGCGGAACAGATTCAACCATTCCCCCGGCGTGGGAAGACAGGCTGCGCGGAGACCATGGGGAGGGAGCCGAAGCGGATTGAAGGTAACAACGCAGGCGCGCACGCCAAGCTCCTTGCTAACCCTGACGGTATAGGAGATCATATCCGGATTCGGATTAAGCATGTACAGAAGGACGTAGCCAGAATCAAAAGGAAGCCGGGAGCAATCGCTGAGGCGATACCATAGATTCTCATCGCAGAGCAGGACCGGGTCCTTCAGGGCGACGGATCCGGGAATGCCCATCTTGTCGAGGATGTCAATACTAGAGCGTTCTCGGACGGAGATCGCGTCAAAGCCACTCAGGAGAGGTCTGGTCAGATTCGCCTCCTCGTCATCGAGCTTAGGCCGCCCAAAGCTCGCAGCAAATGCGACCTTACGCCTGTCGTCGGGAATCCGCTCGAGAAAGTACACGGGATCAATACCGTCATTGCATTCGATGTTCCAAGTCTGGTCGCTGCCCACACAGAAAAGGGCGTCGCGGTCAAGGGCATCAAGCCCAACGCCCGTCAGAAAAGGGCCTGCATCGCAAAGTGAAAGCTGGCCCTCTATAAAGGGGCGAAAAACCCGCTCTGATCGCAACCTGGCGCCCAGGCCAGCAGCAAGCTTGAGAAAGCCGTTGACGCGGCCGCCGGACATCTTCTGATGCGCCCAACCGGATCGCGTCCACTGGGGGCGACAGTAGTCAACGAAGACGGGACGGCCATAACGCCCCAATATGTCCCGGGTGGCAACGGCCTGCAGGACCGTTCCGTAATTGTGCGAGTCAATGATTGTCGAAACGTATATTGTGCGGTTGTTTGAATCGGCCATCGCTAGATCCTCCATGTCATAGGCCATTATCAGTTGAATATGGTCGCAATTCGGCCGACCGGAGCCGGGTAACCAAAATCGCGAGCTAGGGCTTCCTCGGCAGAAAGGGCAGCATACAGCGCAATATATGCGAAGAATTGAACATTGATTGTTATCTCCGCCATCCCGAGGACTGTTAGGACATATAGGCCAACCAGGGACACGTATCGCCCCCAGTCATCCCCCTCTGCAATGTGACGGGCTCCCCTAGAAAGGACGAAGCAGATATAGCAATAGAGTAAGGCAACGCCCACGAGGCCGAAATAGAGGCAGTATTCCAAAATGGCGTTTTGGGCGTCGAGGGCATTCCCAGTAGCGCTGAACATCATAACGCCCTCGAAGAGAGCGTAAACGCTATTGTACCCGTAGCCAAAAAGAGGACTATTCACCAGGAACGGGAATACGTGCTCGTAGACGTAGGTTCGCCCAGAGAGGTCAGAGCTCCTTCCGAAGACGTTTGTGATGACATCCGAAACAAAACCAACGTGCAGAACGATCTCGCCAAAAGCAAACAGGATAAAGGTAACGAATATGGACGTGACAAGATATGTTATGGGCTTATGCAAAGGGTGCTCCAGTACAGGTTTAAACGCTATCGCGAACATGAAGAGCACGATGCCGATCGCTCCGGTATTACAGTCAATCCTGAGGGCAAGAAGAAGCGCAAGGACGCAAAGCGCGGCGAATAGCACGGCTCGTGGAATGGTTTTTATTGACCTCCCGGCGGCAATAACGTACATGATGAGCCCGAACAAGGCGAGATAGGACACCGAGAACTTGGTTCCGACCAAATAGTTGAGCTCATTCCGCCAAGCCATAAGAGGGTCCGAAACAATGTAGTAATACGTAATCAGAAGATAGACCACACAGCAAAGGAAGAATACCGTGGCAGTGCTGCGAATTCTACCCTCAGAACATTGGATCTCTAAGAACCAAGTCAGTAGGTTCAGCCTTGCGATAAACAGCAACGTTCCATTCATGTTGTATGAGTTCAAAAGCGAGGAGACGACCATTACGGCGGACATGGCGAACAAAAGAAGGTTGACCTTCAAATAAGGCTCAGAAAAAATTTTTTTGACTCTCAGGAGCATGACGCAGAGAATAATCGCGCACAAAACCGAAGCGATAGTGTTGTAGCCGGGAATGTACACGACACGCACTACGCAGGCATGAAAGACCGCAATGGAGAGCAGCGGATTCAGGCTCAGCTTCCTATCGATTAACCTCATCCTAGTCCCTCCGTCTTTCGACGCCAAGAGCGTACAGCCGGCCGTACACTCTTGGTGAAATACACGCAAAGAGATATTGGAGCCGTTTCCAGCGTGGCAGGCCGGGGCATCTTAGCACCGCAGGGCACCGGTCCCTCATTTTATTGCGTATCAGGACGGCGTCGTCGAGCGTACATCTGTCAATGCAGAAGTTCAGATAAGTTAGATAAGCGAAGCCGAGGGCGCTTTCGCCAACACAAGATATTTCAGGGTGATTGCGCTCCAAAAAAGCAAGCTGGTCCTCAGCCGCATTAATAAAGTCCATGTTGAAAGACGTACCTTTGGTGATGCTTCCGCTCCGCTGCCTATAGTGATAGAACGGATTCGGAAGAAGGACAATCCGATTAGCGAGATCGAAAATCCTAGGCATAACATAAAAATCCTCGCATAGCTTCCCTTTCGGAAACCTCACGTTGTCGAAAAGGGTACGGCGGTAGACCTTATTGCAAGCGCTCACGTCAAACCCATTGAACGTATTCAGGGCTACGATGCCCTCCGTGCCCGAGTAGACACGCCTCTCGTGCGCAGCCTTGTCCACATGGCTGCCGTCTTCAAAGTCGAGCACGATACCGAAAGCAACGAGGTCGGCACCGCCGGCGAGCTCTTTCGCGACAGTTTCGAAAGCGTTGCCATCGAGATAGTCATCACCGTCTATAAAGGACACATACTCCCCGATGGCTCGTTCCACTCCATAGTTCCTAGCATCCGAGAGACCGCCGTTCTCCTTATGCAAGGCGCGGACTCTGCCGTCGCGCGATTGGAGCATTTCGCAGATCTCAGGCGAAGAGTCTGTTGACCCATCATCGATGAGCAAAATCTCAAGGTTTGCGTACGTCTGGCCGATGAGGCTCTCTACGCATTCCAAGAGATAGTCTTCAACGTTATAGACGGGAACGATGACACTAATGAGTGGGCTATCCATTGCTCACCACCGATCGATTGAATCCCACGCTCCTCACAAGACCATGCACGTCAGTAACATTGCGTCTGTAAACCAGGTCCTCATTCGGATAAATTATCTGATCCACTAGCTCCACTCCAAAATTTGCTTCTTGGCAACTGCGGGAACGCCCGCAGCAACTGAGTTCTGGGGCAAGTTCGAGCATACGACCGCATTGGCAGCCACAATCGATCGGTCTCCAACAGAGGTGTCGCGAGTGACAATCGACCCTGCACAAAGCCAGACGTCGTCACCGATAGAAACACGTCCGAGTTTGTAAGTCACGGCAGGTTTTGCAGATGAATAATCATGGTCATGGTCGAACACCATGGCGTTCGGGCCAAACAGGACACGGTCTCCGATGGCCGTTTCTCCAAGCACGGTTATGCTGGATCCGCTATTCATGAACAGATTGTTCCCGATGCTAAGGGCACCACCCTCAACAACGCATATGTGTGCACCGGGCTTAATGACAACATCGTCACCAATCTTCACATGGCAGCCTTTCCCCAATCGAAGGCCCCAGAGAAGCCTAGGGGATGGACGCCGGCCGAGTTCGAGCCTCTTCCCGTACCTGAACAAAAGAATCCTCCTGATAATCGAGCAGGCGATGCGTTTTACCCTCATCGAAACTCGCCCCGCTCAAAGTCAATCGAATAGAGGTCGAGGCAGAGAGGGCAGCAAAGCCCGTGCGAATAGGGCCAGCTAACCGAGTCCGTAGATCTCCGGGGGCCTGCAGAGCCATTCTTCCAAGTCGATGTACCGCGAGTAATAGTCCGTATCATTGAGGACCCCCCCCCCGCTCGCTATAGCCGGGGAAGTGCACGGCGCACGCGAGCTCGGGCCTCGGCGACGCCGTGAAGCAGACCTTGTTGCCGAAGGGAATGGCATCGAAGGCCCTGAGGTCCTCCTCTGTGCAGCAGTTCATCTGGCTGAACTTGATGAAGACGTCGCCCCAGTTGATCCGCTCGCAGCGGCGGGCCCACTTCTCTGCGGCTTCCTCCGGGGAGGGATAGTGCAGGAACACGACCTCGATATCATCGAGACGAGCGACGGGCTTGTCGAGCTCGCCCTTCTCGCGAAGCTGATCGGCATAACGGGAGTCTCGTGCGTCGATGAACTCTAACGGCGTCGCAGTGTAGTGCCTGAGCCTCGAGGCGAACTTCACGTAGTCGCTCGCGAAGAAGTAGAGGCCGGCGGTTGGACTGCTATAGGGAAGTCCGTAACGCCGATACACCGAGCCGGCCCAACAGTTGTTCGAGAAGATGCTGAAGTCAGTGCGGGTGAGCTTCTTCCTTCTGCCCTTGGCGAGCAATGGATTCGCCATATCACCAATCTTTCTTGAGATCCTGCTTACGTAGCTCATCGGCTCAACAGCCTTTCGTAGTACTCCATAAGCCGCGCGGCGTTTGCCTCGGCTGAGTAGCCCGCAGCCTCTAGTTTGTTAGGGGCCTCCAGGTGCCTGCCGCCCTCGATCGCCACATTGAGCGCCCTCGCCCAGTTGGCCAGCGGCGCGTCGAGCGCCGTGAACGAACCAGTCCCGGCGATGTCCGTCTCGGCGGGCACACCAGTCGAGTAAACACACGGCAGTCCCGCCGCCTGTGCCTCCACGGCCGAGACGGGAAGGCCCTCATAAAGCGACGGCATAAAGAAGACATCGAAGAGCGAGTAGAGACGATAGGCGTCGCTCCTCAAGCCAAGCAGCATCACGGAGTTTTCCAGACCCATTTCGTCGACGAGCTCCTGGAGTTCCCGGCGTTCATCGGCGCTGTTGCTCTCCCCGATGATTACAAGCCTGGCAGGGCCGTGAGCAGCCACATACTCACCGAAAGCCCTGACCGCGAAGGAGAAGTTCTTCTGCAAGGAAATCCGGCCCACGCATCCCACCACGGGCTCCTCGGGACCTATTCCGAGTTCCACCCTGCAGGCCGTCCGGACCTCAGGGTTGAAGGCGAAGCGGTCGATATCGATGCCGTTCCTCATCACCAGGAAGTCCTTCCCCCTGAAGAGGTAGCGGCCGGCGTCTTCGGAGCACGCGACCCCGTCGGTCGCCCAGCGCCGCCCGAACCAGATGAGCGGCGCGTTGCGCACACGATGGCTGAACCTATCCGAGCTGCTGTTGAGATGACTGTGTAGCACGCGATGGGCAACCCCGGCTTCGGCCGCGTAACGAAGCGTCCAGAATGCCGAGTTGGGCATGTGGCAGTGCACGACGTCGTATTCAGAACCATGCTCTTGAAAGAACCCTTTGACCTCTCTAATGAAGGCCGAGAGATCAGTTCCCGCATGCGTGACCGTAAAGACCTTGGCACCGCGCCCTTTGAATTCGTCATCGTAGTTGAGCGGATGTCGCAGCTCGCCATTAACAACGTCATGATGCAGGTAGTCGTACGAGACGCGCGAACTGTCACGAAACAAGAACATGTTCCGAACAAACGAAGTAACGCCTGCATCCATAGCGAGCGACGGGACGATGTTTAACACTTTGATGGGGGTTTCACCCGCCATATTATCTCACCCCTTGTGTTTGATAAATATTGGCCATGATTTCAGAAGTATCTGCAACGTCGTAGCCCGCCTTGCGAATCTGATCCGCATAGATAGCGCGATTGCGTGGCTCCCGAGCCATAGCCAGGATCTCTTCTCCCCAAAGAGAAGCCGGACGGTCAAGCCCCTCGGACCGAGTCAAATCAGTAACGGCAGTCTCGTCAGATACGTTCACAGACATGAGGACCGGAAGACCCGAAGCCTGTGCCTCGACCGGGACGAGAGGCTGCCCCTCGTGCAGCGAAGGAAACAGCAACACGTCCATCGCGTTGTAGAGTGGCGCCACGTCCGCTCTCGGCTCGAACCAGATAACGTGCGCAGCCACACCAAGCGAATCTGCGTGTTCTCGTACCTGTTCCCTCATCTCGCCGTCCCCTTGCATGAGGTAGTAGGCAGAAGGCTCAGCCCTCAGCACCTCGGAAAACACATCCAATTGGAAGAGGGGATTCTTGGCGGGCGCGAGACGCGAAGGGTTACCCAACAGCAGTGCATCGGCGGGCACCCCCAGCTCGCTGCGGCAAGCACCACGAACGGCAGAATCGAACGCGAAGCGAACCGTGTCAAAGCCATTACGCACGACCGTAAACGGCTTCCTCCCGAAGAGATACCGCCCCGCTTCCTCGGAACATGCGAGCCTCGAAGTCTCAGCGCCCGATAGCACTGAGCGAGCGACTGAGTGCACGAACCTTTTAACTATCCTGCCGCCCGCGCCAACATCAGAGTTGTGCGAGTGCACGATGCACACCGGCACTCCACGACTCGCAGCAACCTGGGCATAGGCGAACCCCATTCCATTCATCGTATTGATATGCACAGCATCGAAGCTGTTTTCATCGAGAAGTCTCTTGAACGCACTAAGCCCGTCCTTGAGGCGTCTCACCTGTCCGGGCTTGTAGCCATTGAAAACCGCACGACGCTCAACACCGAGCGAGGCCAGCACATCGTCGTAAGAGCAATTCCAATCCCAGGTAGTGATCAACGTGAACGAGAAACCCTTTGGGGCTAGCTCACGAAAGAGCCCCAGAAGGTATGTTTCTATCCCACCGACACCCCATGCCTCAGCGTATACAAGGATATTAGTCATGATGCAGTCCCGTTGATAGGAGAGAATTACCAAGTCTCGGTGCCCGAAGCAAGGCGCGACGGCGCGCGAGCATGCACGAGATGGAATCGCAAGCGAGCGACTTGGCACCCGGCAGCCCCAAGATAGGGATCTTCTTGGAAAGCTGTCCATTGAGGGCGCGCTCGGTCTCCTTCTCCGAGATAGCGTCGTGCCGGTAGTAGTCGACCACCGTGGCTGCGACTCCCAGCGACTCGAAAACGCGCTGCGTCGCATAGCTCTGCAGACAAGAGCCATAATTCGGCGAGTTGCAGAGGGTAATGATTGCTGCGGTCGCGGTCACTCCGCATTTCCCCCTTTCCGGAGAATCCTTGTGTACACGAGCCCGCGAAGGGCGTTGGGCATGAGGCAGACAACTGCCTGGGGAACAAACGAGATGAAGTAGTCGGCAGCGCTGAAGTACCCGCATGCCAGCTGCGCCCGCTTGAAGCGCCTCGCGTGCGACAGATAGGCGCGGCCTCCTCTGCGAGCGTAGAAGTCTGGACTCACGCGCATTGCCACAAGGGTCTCGCGCACGTTGGCCGCACGGCAGCCCGAGGCGAGCATCCGGTTGAAGAGGTCCCAGTCTTCGAAGTAGTGGAAGTCGTCGTTGTAACTCCCAGCGGCGAGCACCTTCGAGCGCCGGAAGGTCATAGGCGGGTGCCGGAAGGGATTGCGGCGCTTGGAGTAAGCGACGATCTCGTCGTGGGTTATGGGCAGGTCCGTCGTCGCCACGGGCCTGTCCCAGGCCTCGACGAACTCCGTTACGTTGCTACCCACCATGTCGAGGCCTTGCTCGGCCATGAGGGCAAGCTGACACTCCATGCGCCCCGACAGAGCGTGGTCATCGGTGTCCATGCGGGCTACGATCTCGTTTGAGCACGCCTCAATGCCCCGGGCAAGCGCGTAGCCGAGGCCTCTGTTCTCGGGGTAGGAGACGAAACTGAACAGGCCGGGGTTGGCCGCGTCGTACTCGGAGAGGACGTCCTCGAGCTCGTCAGTCAGCGGGCCGTCCTTCACGATGACGACTTCCGCCGGGGGCACCGTCTGGGCGAGCATCGAATTCAGCGCCTCGCGTAAGTACTCGGCGCGCTCCTTGGCGTAAAGGCTCATAAGCACGCTGTAGGGAGGGAAAGTCTGGGAATCCATGCCTACCTCCCTGTCTTGTTCTTGCCGAACATCACCGAGAAGGTCTTGAAGAAGACCCGCAAGTCGGCCTTAAGGTTCGCGCCGCGCGCGTAGGCGAGCTCGAACTCCTGGCGCAGGCCGTTCTCGAAGGTCGCGAGGTTGCGAGGGCCCGACTGCCAGGCACCGGTGATGCCCTGGGGGACGGCAAGCACCTGCACCTGCTGTTCGTGCGTGAAGTTTTCCAGTTCCTCGTACGTGATAGCCCTGGGGCCGATGACGGAGAGCTGGCCCGCGAGCACGTTGATAAATTGAGGTATCTCGTCGAGCGAGGTCTTGCGCAGGACGCGGCCCAGCTTGGTGATGCGCGGGTCATTGGTGACCTTGCGCTCACGGTGCCACTCCTCGATCTGCTCGTGGCTGAGGTACTTCTCCACATCGTTGGCGTCGGCGACCATGGAGCGGAACTTGAGCACGTGGATGGGGCGACCGAAGCGCCCAGCCCGCTCGTGCGCATAGATGGGAGCACCCTTGGTGTCGGCCGCAATGAACGCACAAAGCACCGCGCCAGGGATGAGAGCCACGACGCAGACGCACGCACTGAACGCGATGTCGAACGTGCGCTTCACGAAGCGGTAGCCAAGCGATCGCGTGTCGAGCGCACGGGACTCTGCAGCGAACTCGGGCGAGCCCGGGAGGCTCACCGCACCCGTGTTTGCAGCGGAGCCGACCCCAGCACCCGCCGTGCCCTCGCGCCGGTCCATGGCCCGAGCAATGAGCATCGCCCCCACGGGCGTATTACTTTCTGTTACTTCTTTAGCAGCCACAATAAAACTTACGTTCCTGTCCCCAGGAACCCCCCCCCATCCACGGATTCAAAAACCAAATAAATTGCCGGTGCAACGGCTCCCCTACGTTTTGCTAGGCACGTCTAACGGAAGCAGCTCCCTAAATGCGGAGTCGCCTTCGCCTATATCCCCCAGGCACCAGCGCTTATGACGGTCGATCTTTTTAACGCGGGCCTCTTGCCCCACAAGTGGGCCCTGCTCTATGTACAGCACGCCATCTTCTATGCGCGCAACGCTGTTGCGCACCACGCCGTCTTCGTCCATCACGCTGCGGTACCAGTCCTGTGCATCGTCCGGCATGGGCATGTACGCCCGCTCCCTACTGCCGGCGATTCGGCAGCCAAAGCTCAGTTGGGCCAAAGCCCTATCGAGCGCTGCGGCATCGTGCGTGGCGACGAAGAAATATTCCTTGTACATGGGTTTGGTTTGGAGCGACCAGGCGCCGTCCCGCTTAAACCAGAACTCCTTTTGCATCACAAAAGCGTCCTGCATCAGCTCGTGCGGGATAATGCGGCGGACCTTTTCGCAGGTCTCGCGCTCTTTACCGTTGGGGGTGTGAACCAGATACCAGCGGACGCGGCCGTGCTGGCTGTTGCTAGTTGCGCCGTTGAATGCGCCCGGCAGCTGCTCCTGCCGCCGCGCCGTCTGCTCCATGTTCTCGCCCCCTTTTTGGCTTTGCGACACACGCAAATGCCGGGGCGTTTAGAACAGCTTCTCGCTCGCAGCTAGGCGCAGTCGCAAAAGTACAGGTTTTTGTAGAGGGCTATGGAGATGTGGCTGCGGGCAGTACATTTTGCGTAATCTGCCCAAACGCAAACTAATTTCTTGTATAATGGCTCGCGTCGAAAGATACAAAAACCTGTACCTTTTTGTGCAACAAAAAAGCCGCTCAACCAGCGGCTTTTCTTATTTTGGTAAGAAAAAAAGCGACCGCCCTCTGTGGACGGTCGCCTTTGTTAATTGTTGTGAAGTTTGCCTTAGGCGCGGGTCTTGATCTCCTCGAGCACCTTCGCAACAAACTCGTCAACGCTCATCTGAACGGTCTCGTTGGAGCGATCGCGGACGGAGATGTTGCCGGCCTCGACCTCCTTCTCGCCCAGGATGAGCATGTAGGGCACGCGGTCGATGCTGCGGGCCTCGCGGATCTTGTAGCCGATCTTCTCGTCACGGTCGTCGCAGACCACGCGAATGCCGGCCTCCTCCAGCTTGGCGCACACCTCGTGGGCGTAGTCGCGGCTCTTCTCGGAGACGGGAAGCGCCTTGACCTGCACGGGAGCCAGCCAGGTGGGGAACTTGCCCGCAAAGTGCTCAATCAGAATACCGATGAAGCGCTCGATGGAGCCAAAGCACACGCGGTGCAGCATGATGGGGCGCTTCTTGGTACCGTCGGCGTCCACATACTCCAGGTCAAAGTTGAGCGGCATCTGGAAGTCGAGCTGGACGGTGCCGCACTGCCAGGTACGGCCGAGCGAGTCCTCCAGGTGGAAGTCGATCTTGGGGCCGTAGAAGGCGCCGTCGCCCTCGTTGACCTCGTAGTCCATGCCCAGCTTCTCCAGAGCGGTGCGCAGGCCCTCCTCGGCGCGCGCCCAGTCCTCGTCCGAGCCCATGGAGTCCTCGGGGCGGGTGGAAAGCTCAACGTGGTACTTAAAGCCAAACTTCTGGTACACGGAGTCGATGAGGTTGACCACGCCCACGATCTCGTCGGTCAGCTGGTCGGGACGCACGAACAGGTGGGCGTCGTCCTGGTTAAAGCAGCGCACGCGGAACAGGCCGTGCAGGGCGCCGCGCAGCTCGTGGCGGTGCACCAGGCCAATCTCGCCGGCACGGATGGGCAGCTCACGGTAGGAGTGCGGCTTGGAGGCGTACACCAGCACGCCGCCCGGGCAGTTCATGGGCTTAATGCAGTACTCTTCGTCGTCGATGACGGTGGAGTACATGTTGTCCTTGTAGTGGTCCCAGTGGCCACTGGTCTTCCACAGCTGTTTGTTCATGATGAGCGGCGTGGAGATCTCCACGTAGCCGGCCTTGTGGTGAATCTCGCGCCAGTAGTCCAGCAGCGTGTTCTTAAGGATCATGCCGTTGGGCAGGAAGAACGGGAAGCCAGGGGCCTCATCGCGCATCATAAAGAGGTCCATCTCGCGGCCGATCTTGCGGTGATCGCGCTTCTTGGCCTCCTCCAGCATGTGCATGTGCTCGTCGAGCTCTTCCTTGGTGGCAAAGGCGACGCCGTTGATGCGGGTGAGCATCTTGTTGTCCTTGTCGCCCTTCCAGTAAGCGCCCGAGACACCGGTGAGCTTAAAGGCCTTGAGGGCCTTGGTGTAGCAGATGTGGGGGCCAACGCACATGTCGATGTAGTCGCCCTGCTGGTAGAAGGTGATGCGGGCGTCGTCGTCCAGATCGCCGATGTGCTCGACCTTGTACTTCTCGCCGCGCTCCTCCATAAGGGCGATGGCCTCGGCGCGGGGCTTCTCGTACACGGTGAACTTGAGATTCTCCTTGACGATCTTCTTCATCTCGGCCTCGATCGCGGGGAAGTCGTCCTCGCTGATCTTGACGCCCTCGGGCAGGTCGACGTCGTAGTAGAAGCCGTTGTCGGTCGCGGGGCCGTAGGCAAAGTCGGCCTCGGGGTACAGGCGCTTGATGGCCTGCGCCATGATGTGCGCGGCAGAGTGGCGGATGACGTGCGTGACCTCGTCCTGCGGGAGCTCGGCCACCGAACCGTCATTGTAGAGTGCCTTCATGGGTATGTTTTCTCCTCTCGGATGCCTGATGCAAGTGCGTGCGATGCGCTCGGCGTTTTAACTTGCATCATTATAGGCAGGTTGCCTTGGTATACAAGCGCCCGCCGCACCTTAATGGCACGGCGGGCGATTTTCTACGCATGCTTCATCGTGTGGGGCGGGTTTGGGGTGCGCGTGGCTTGCGCGGGACGCGCAGTACACGTGGCTTGCGGCCGGCCCGGCGATGGATGCGTTACTGGATGCGAGTTCGGCAGTAGGGGCAGACCTTCCAGTGCGCATCGAGCGGGCGATGGCAGCTGGGGCAGACGTTGCGAACCTGGGTATCGCACACCGGGCAGACGACGAAGTCCTTCTCGATGGGCGCGCCGCACTGCGGGCAGGTGCCGTACTGGGCAAGCTGGCGCTCGCGCAGGGCCATGTCCAGCTCCTGCTCCTCGCGGTCGGAGGCGTAGGAGTGCGGACGCAGGACCAGGTAGGCGATGAAGCCCACAAACGGGATGAGGGCGATGATGCCCCATGCCACGTAGGCGCTGGCGCCGCGGCGGCGAGCGTCGATGAACACATAGACGACCGACAGCACATACAGGGCGATGATAAAGCCAACAAAGGCATAGACGACGCCCATAAGCTGCGGCGACATGAGCTCGGAGATGTACTTGGACATTACGGATACCTTTCGGGATATTAACAGTCCGGTCAAGTTTACCACGGGGTTTGTTTATAAGGGACCACGGCTGGGTACGGGGCTGGCGCGGACACAAACATCTCAATCTGTAACAGGTGGAGGCGAAATCCGGGTCTAGATGTTACAGAACGAGACACAGGGGTCCCTCCCCGACTTCAATCTCGATCTGTAACATCTTGGGCCCCAAAACCCCTCTTACTGTTACAGATCGAGACATTCAAAATCCGCCGGAAGGTTTGTCTTGATCTGTAACATCTGGAACCCAAATCCTCGTCTAACTGTTACAGATCGAGACGAACGGTTGCCGTGGCTGTCGGCAGACGAGGCCAACATCCGTGCCGGGTCTCCCCTCGCCTGCCGTTGGCGGGTGTTGCGGGGCTGTTCGCCGCATTGCCGCCGCGCTGGGAGCGTGCAGACCGTAGGATAGTCTTATTGACAGCCTGTCAACTCGTCTGGGAGGCACTGTGACAGAAACGTTTGATATCGCGATTGTCGGCGCGGGCATCACCGGATGCGCCATCGCGCGGCAGCTCGCGCGCTATGACCTGTCCATTTGCGTGGTCGAGGCGGCTAACGATATTGCGCTGGGCGCGTCCAAGGCCAACGGCGGCCTGGTGCACGCCGGCTACGATCCGACACCGGGCACGGTTAAGGCGCAGGTCAACGCCCGCGGCTGCGAGTTGTACGGTACGTGGGCGCAGGAGCTGGGCTTTCTGTTCTGCCGCACTGGGTCGATGGTGCTGGGGTTTAACGACGAAGACCGCGCACAGCTGGAGAAGCTGCGCAGCAACGGCCTGGCGAACGGCGTGCCCGAGCTGTCGATTATCGGCCCCGAGCGCATCCACGAGCTGGAGCCGCGCGCGAGTGCCGATGCAACGTGCGCGTTGTGGTGCCCCTCCACTGGCTTTGTCGATCCGTTTGAGGTTGCCATCGCCGCACTGGAGAACGCCGTGGCCAACGGGGTGACGTTTATGCGCTCCGCACCGGTGGAAGCGATTGAAGTAGCGGGCTCGGGCGACGACGCGCGCTTTTCGCTGGCGACGCCCGCTGGCAACGTGCGCTGCCGTTACCTGATCAACGCCGCGGGCAACGGCGCCGCCGACATCTCGCATATGGCGGGCGCCGAGGAGTTCCAGATGCTCTGGCGTCAGGGCAACATCGTGGTACTGGACAAGGAGCCGCGCACGCTCATGCCGCTCTACCCCGTACCCACGCCGGTGTCCAAGGGCGTTATCGTGACAGGCACTGTGCATGGCAACACCGTGATCACCGCCACGGCTGCCGTGCGCGAGCCGGGCGACACGCAGACCTATGCGAGCGATATGAACGCGCTGCTGACCGGCGCGCGCAAACTGGTGCCCGATCTGGATACGCGCCGCGTGGTGCGCGCATTTGCCGGCGGGCGTCCGGTCATTCAGGGTACGAACGACTTCTTTATTGGACAGTCGGCCGTGGTGCCGGGGCTTTTCCAGGCGGCGGGCATTCAGTCGCCGGGCGTGGCAAGCGCGCCGGCCATTGCCGAGCGCATGGAGCTTGTGATGCGTGAGGCGGGCGTGGAACTGCACGAGCGGGCGGACTGGAACCCAATTCGCCGAGCGCCGGACGACTTTGACCGCGCACCGCTGGCGCGCAAGGAGGAGCTGATCGAGTCCGATCCCGCGTGGGGACAGATTGTCTGCCGCTGCGAGACGGTGCCCGAGGCCGAGATTGTGGCCGCGATTCGGCGCCGCCCGGGCGCGGTTTCGGTCGAAGGCGTCAAGCGCCGCTGCCGTGCCGGCATGGGTCGGTGCCAGAGTGGCTTTTGCCAAAGCCGTGTGGTGGCGATCCTTGCCCGAGAGCTGGGCTGTGACCCCAGCGAAGTACTGTTGGAGGATGCCGGTTCTTGGCTGGTTGAGGGACCGCTGAAGGGGGCGCGCTAGGATGGCGGAATTCAAATCGAGCGCGATTGATTGCGGCGTCGTAGAAGCCGTACAAGCGCAAGCCTTCGACGTGGTCGTTGTCGGCGGCGGACCTGCCGGTATGGCGGCCGCGCTGGCCGCTCATAAGGCCGACGCGCGCGTGGCCATCGTGGAGCGCGAGCAGCACCTGGGCGGCATCCTCCGCCAGTGCATCCACCCCGGCTTTGGCCTTTCGCACTTTAAACAGGAGCTCACCGGTCCCGAGTACGCGCAGCGCTTTATCGACCAGGTGCACGCAACCGACATTGCGCTGTTCCTCAACAGCATGGTGCTTGGGATTGATTCAGACGAGTCTGCAGAAGACACCGCGGTCCATACCGTCACGCTCATGAGCCCCGCCGGAATGCTGCAGCTCACCGGACGCGCGGTCGTCCTTGCCATGGGTTGCCGTGAGCGCACCCGCAGCGAGATCAAGATCCCCGGCAGTCGTCCCGCCGGCGTTTTCACGGCGGGCCTGGCGCAGCGATACATCAATATCGAAAACCTCAAGCCCGGCTCGCGCGCCGTCATTTTAGGTTCGGGCGATATCGGGCTGATCATGGCACGTCGCTGCACGCTCGAGGGGATTTCCGTCGAGGGCGTGTACGAGCTTATGCCGTACGCCAACGGTCTGCGCCGCAACGTAAAGAACTGCCTGGACGACTTTGGCATTCCGTTGCACCTGTCCACCACGGTGACGCGCGTGATCGGGCACGACCGAGTGGAGGCCGTCGAGGTAAGCCAGGTCGACGAGCGCTTGGCGCCCATTCCGGGGACCGAGCGCGTTGTTCCGTGTGACACACTGCTACTTTCGGTGGGCTTGATTCCCGAGAATGAGCTTTCGGTTGCTGCGGGCGTGGAGCTTGACCCGCGCACGCGCGGCGCCGTGGTGGACCAGAGTCTGCAGACGGGCGTGCCGGGCATCTTTGCCTGCGGCAACGTGCTGCACGTGCACGACCTGGCAGACAATGTGACGACTGAGTCCGAGAGGGCTGGCGCTGCTGCAGCGGCGTACGCGCTGGGAACCGGCGCGGGCGTCGTTCCGGACTGCGAGCTCACCGTCTCCCCTGCCGGCATTGCGGGATACGCGCTGCCGGGACGCATTACGGCTGTGACGCTCACCAAGCTTAACTTCCGCGTGCGCCGACCAGTCGATGCCGCCCGCGTGCGCATTCTTGCTGGCGGCGTGGAGCTGTTTGCAGGCAAGGTCCGCCCGTTTAAACCGAGTGTAATGGAAAGCTTCCCACTGCCGGCAAAGGTGCTTCAGCAGGCGCTCGACATGGGTGCCAGCGAGCTTATTCTGTCCGTCGACCCCGTTGAGGAGGCGTAAGACCATGAGCACGAATGTGACCGAGACATTGCAGTTCAACTGCACCACCTGCCCGTCCGAGTGCCTCCTGACCGTGGAGGTGGAGCTCGACGCCAATGGCGCCGTGGTGAAAGTGCGCTCCGTAACCGGCAACAACTGCCCACGCGGCGATAAGTTCGCACATCAGGAGCTCACCTGCCCCATGCGCGTGCTCACGACGACCGTGGCCGTCTCCGGCGGCGACGAAGCACTGCTCCCCGTGCGCACGGCCGAAGCCATCCCGCTGGCACTCCACGCCCAAGCCATGGACCTCATCCGAGGTCTAGTCGTCAACGCCCCCATCCGCGTGGGCGACGTCGTGCTGAAGGACCTCCTCAACACCAATATCAACCTAATCGCCAGCATGGACATCGAGTAGCTAAATTGGGACGGGGCTCTTTTAGCTGCTTTTGCAAGGAGTGTCCCCAGGTGCCGGCATAAAAGGAACGTCCCTATGTTCCAGGCTTGGGATACCATGGTGGCAGCCTAGCGAAAGGATGTTTCATGGCACATGTCGATGACCAGCGTGTGGCACGCGTGCTCAATGCGCTCGAGGCTCAGCACCCCGGCGCGCAGCTGCTCGTAAACGACCCGTGGTCGATCTATTACCTGACCGGCTTTTATGCCGATATGTTCGAGCGTTTTTGCGGCGTGCTGCTCGCGCGCAATGCCGAGCCGGTAATCCTAGTCAACGCCCTGCACCAGCTGCCGGAATACGACAATGCCCGCGTTGCCTACCACACCGATACCGATATCGTGACCGATGCCATCGCGCGCGAGGTCGATCCGATCAAGCCGCTTGGCATCGATACCGTCATGCGCTCCGGCTTTTTGATGCCGCTTATGGAGCGCCACGCCGCCAGTGAGTTTTTCCTGGGCGATTTTGCCGTCACCGCCGCGCGCACCCACAAGGATGCAACCGAGCAGGAGCTTATGCGCATGTCCTCGACCGCCAACGACGCCGTGATGGCCGACGCGATCAAACTCGTCCACGAGGGCGTAACGGAACGCGAAATTGCCGACCAGATGCTCGGCCTGTATCGCAAGCACGGCTGCGAGGGCTTTAGCTTTCCGCCGATCGTGAGCTTTGGCGCCAACGCCGGCGACCCGCATCACGAACCCGACGATACCGTGCTCAAGCATGGCGACGTGGTGCTGTTCGACATTGGCGGACGCCGTCGCAACTACTGCTCGGACATGACACGCACGTTCTTTTGGGACGAGCCGGACGAGGAGACCGTGCGTATCTACGATATCGTGCGCCGTGCCAACGAGGCCGCCGAGGCGCTCATCGCGCCGGGCGTTCGCATGTGCGACTTGGACCGCGCCGCACGCGATGTGATCGAGGACGCAGGCTATGGCAAATACTTTACACATCGCCTGGGCCACTCGATTGGTCTGCAGGACCACGAGCCGGGCGACGTCTCGCTCGTCAACGAGCAGGTCGTAAAGCCAGGCATGACGTTCTCAATCGAACCGGGCATCTACCTCCCCGGCCGCACCGGTGTCCGCATCGAGGACCTTGCTCTGGTGACCGAGAACGGCGTCGAGATCCTCAACGCCTACCCCCACGATCCGGTCCGCTTAGACTAGCCAATGTGCCAAAGGGACAGCCCCTTTGTCACCTTCCGATTAGCTGCGCCACAAATACGGCCTATCTACTACGTTTAACCCGCATGGGTCGACCATGCGGGTCTTTTTTGGAAATCAGCAAGCCGTCTACCTGCGATTTTCATTTTGCGATTCTCGGTGTGGTCTGGGGTATTCGCTAAAACGTAGTAGATAGGCCCATTTCGTGGCAAGCGAGTCAACTCGGGGCGCAGGGCAGCCAAAATAGCCCTGTCCCAAATTGACTGCTTTTGAGTTGCGGTGATATACGGACTGTTTGAGGCTTCTGGCTTGTAAAACAGTCCGTATTTCACCGCAACTGATGAGGGAATGGGTTAACGGAGCAGCCCCGCTACTTCGCCGGCTAGGGTGATGGTGCCGGCGGCAACGAAGGACTCGCCCGCGGTATCGAAGGCGGCGAGGGCCTCGGACACGCTTGGGTATACGCCCGCGAGCTTATCGGAATCAACGAGGGCGGCGAGCTCCTCTGCCGGCAGGGCGCGATCGGAATCGGTCTGGGTCACGACTACGCGCGGAAAGGCAGGGATCAATACGTCGACGATGCCCGCCACGTCCTTATCGGCCAGCGCGGCACACAGCAGCGTGGGACGGTTCTCCACGCACGGATTGATCTCGTCCAGCGCGCTCACAAAGTTCTCGCAGCTCTGGGGGTTATGACAGGCGTCGATCAGCTTGAGCGGATCGGTCCCCAGCACATCAAATCGGCCCGGCGTGGGGCAGCCCATAAGCGACGCATCGAGCGCATCGTGGTCGAGCTCGCGACCCAGATACCCCTCGCAAAGCATAATCGCGCACGCGGCATTCTGTGGCTGATACGCCGGTTTAACCATGCTAGAGGTATAGATCGCACGCGGCGTGGTGCAGCTAAACTCAACCGTGTCGCCCACATGCGCCGGCACCTTAGTCGTGGCGTGGCTCACCACAAGCGGCACGATACTGCACTCGAGGCAACGGGCATCCATCACGCGCTGAACGCTCGCCTCGTGCGTACCCTCGCCCAAAACGACCAAGCGCCCGGGTTTGATAACCGCAGCCTTCTCCCCCGCAATGGCCTCGAGCGTGTCGCCTAAAATACGTGTGTGATCGAGCCCAATGCCCGTAATGGCAACGGCAACGGGATCGGTCGCACTCGTGGCGTCCCAACGCCCGCCCATGCCAACCTCGAGCACGGCAACATCCACCGCGGCCTCGGCAAACACTACAAGTGCAGCAGCCGTCAGCAGGTCAAACGGTGTGATGGAATAGGCACGCTCCCCCGCCGCCACACGACGAGCATTCACGCGATGTCCCGCCTCAACAGCAGCAGAAACACTACGGGCAAACGCCTCGTCGCTTACGACGCACCCATCGACCTCCATACGCTCGGGATAGCGCACCAGCTGCGGTGACGTATACAGCGCAGTCTTGAGCCCCTCGCCGCGAAGAATGGCAGCCGAAAAACGCGTGGTCGAAGTCTTGCCATTAGTACCGGCAACCTGAATGCAATCAAAGTACTCGTCCGGACGTCCCAACTCATCGAGCATATCGACAACCGTCTCAAGCAGAGGACCAGCATCCCCAGAAATCCGCCCCGTATCAGCAGCCAAAGCAACAGCCTCACCAAACGAAAGCAAATCAAACTCAAAAGGAACGGTATACAAGCCAGAACGCTTAGGCATTTTTAGAACCGCCATTCATAGAAAAATAAAACAGTATAGGTTGAGGATAGTCAGCGAAAACGCCTCTGATGAGCCAAGGTGCCGTGAAATAAGGGCGCATAGGGCTTATGCCCATGCGCCCGAAGTTGAACGGCAGATTGGCCATCAGAGGCGTTTGCAGCGTCGAGTCAGCCGCCGTTCGTTAGAACGGCGGAATAGGTGTCCGCAGTAGCGAGCAAAGCGTCGGGACGCGCCCCCGAGTAAACCTTACGAGAAGTCAGCAACCTGAGCAGTCAGTGCCGCCAGGATCTCCTTGAGCTCAGCCGCACGGTCCCTCTTCTTCTGGACCACCGCAGGCGCGGCCTTGGCCACAAAGCCCTCGTTGGCGAGCGTCTTCTCGCAGCCGGCAAGCTCCTTCTGGGCCGCGGCGATCTCCTTCTCCAGGCGTGCCTTCTCGACCGAAAGGTCAACCTTGCCCTCGAGCACCACAAAGACCTCGACGCCGCTATCGACCACGGCAATGCTCGCGGCCGGCTTCTCGACGTCGGTACCCATGACCAGCGAGGCGGTGTTGGCCAGCGGCTCGATGGTCGAGCGCAGGCTCTCGAGCTTCTCGATGTCCTCGGCACCGGCGCGCACGACCACGTCGAGCTCAGCCTTGGGGCTCAAGCGATAACGCGAACGCGTGGCGCGAGCGGCAGACACGACGGTACGGCACAGCTCAAATGCGCGCTCGGCGTCCTCGTCAACATACTTGGCGTAGTCGGCGGGCTCGGGCCACTTGGCGATCATGAGCGCCTCGGCGCGGTTCACTTTGCCCTCGGCGTCCAGGTCGAGCACGCTCGCCGGCATGTTGTCCCAGATCTCCTCGGTAACAAACGGCATGAGCGGGTGCATCAGGCGAATGGAGGTGTCGAGCACAAAGATCAGGTTGCGCTGCGCCTGCAGACGACCCTCGCCCTTCAGGCGGGCCTTGGTGACCTCGACGTACCAGTCGCAGACCTCGTTCCAGAAGAACTGCTGCACGCCGCGGGCCATGTCGCCAAAGGTGTAGTTCTCAATACCCTCGGTGACCATCTTCACGGCCTTGGCCAAGCGGCTGAACATCCAGGCGTCGGCCGGCGTCTCCACGACGGGCTCGCCGGGCGTGTATCCCTCCATGTTCATGAGCAGGAAGCGGCTGGCGTTCCAGATCTTGGTCACAAACGACTTAGCCTGGTCGGTACGCGGGCTGTCGATGAGCTTCTTGGTCTTCTTGTCGATGTTCGCGTCAAACTTGACGTCCTGGTTGTTGGTGCACAGCGTCAGCAGGTTGTAGCGCATGGCGTCGGCGCCGTACATACCGATGAGGTCCATGGGGTCAACGCCGTTGCCCTTGGACTTGGACATGCGGCTGCCGTCCTTGGCCAGGATCGTCGGATAGATGACGACGTCCTTAAACGGCACCTCGTCCAGGAAGTACAGCGAGCTCATGACCATGCGGGCGACCCACAGCGCGATGATGTCGCGCGCGGTGACGAGCGCCGTCGTGGGGTGATGGCCCTCGAGCAGCTCCGGCTTTTGCGGCCAGCCCTGCGTGGCGAAGGTCCACAGCTGCGAGCTGAACCAGGTGTCCAGCACGTTCTCGTCCTGATGCACGTGATGGCCTCCGCACTTAGGGCACACGTCGGTGTCCTCGGTCAGGGCGTCCTCCCAGCCGCAGTCCTCGCAGTAGAACACGGGAATGCGGTGGCCCCACCACAGCTGGCGGCTTATGCACCAATCCTTGAGGTTCTCCATCCAGGTGGTGTAGGTCTGCGTCCAGCGCGCGGGGTGGAAGGTGACCTTGCCGGAGTTAACGGCGTCGAGTGCCGGCCCCTTGAGCTTGTCGACGGCGACGAACCACTGCTCGGACAGCCACGGCTCCAGGGCGGAGTCGCAACGGTAGCAGTGCATGACGGAGTGGTCGAGCTCTTCGACGTGGTCGAGCAGGTCGTGCTCCTCGAACCACTTGATGACGGCCTCGCGGCACTCGTCGCGGTTCATGCCAGTGAACTCGCCATAGCCCTCGACGACCACCGCGTGCTCGTCGAAGATATTGATCTGCGGCAGGTCGTGGGCCTGACCCATGGCGTAGTCGTTGGGGTCGTGAGCCGGGGTGACCTTAACGAAGCCGGAGCCAAAGTTGGCGTCGACATGCCAATCCTCAAAGATAGGGATCTCGCGGTCGACGATGGGGAGCTTGACGGTCTTGCCCACAAAGGCGGCCTTCTCGGGATCCTTCGGGGAAACGGCAACGCCCGTGTCGCCGAGCATGGTCTCGGGACGCGTAGTGGCGACGACGATGTAGTCCTGGCCGTTGACCGGCTCGGTCAGCGGGTAGCGCAGGTGCCACAGGTGGCCCTTCTCGTCCTTGTACTCCGCCTCGTCGTCCGAGATGGCGGTGGTGCAGTTGGGGCACCAGTTGACGATGCGCTTGCCACGGTAGATCAGGCCGTCGTGGTACCAGTCACAGAAGACCTTACGCACGGCCTGGGCGTAATCCTCGTCCATGGTGAAGCGCTCGTTGTCGAAGTCGACGGAGCAGCCCATGCGCTTGATCTGCTCGACGATGATGCCGCCGTACTCGTGGGTCCAGTCCCAACAGGCGTCGACGAACTTGTCGCGGCCGATCTCCAGGCGGCTGATGCCCTCGCTCTTGAGCTTCTTGTCGACCTTGGTCTGCGTGGCGATACCGGCGTGGTCGGTGCCCAGCACCCAGCGCGTGGACTTGCCGCGCATGCGGGCCATACGGACGATGGCGTCCTGGATGGAGTCGTCGGTGGCGTGGCCCATGTGGAGCTTGCCGGTCACGTTGGGGGGCGGAATGGTGACGGTGCAATCGCCCACGCCCTCGCGGCGCTTGTAGTAGCCGCCGTCAAGCCACTTCTGCAGGATCGCCGGCTCATTGGTCGACGGATCATAGTTCTTGGGCATTTCTTCCATATATCTCTCCCTGTCCCGCCGGGGAGGAATGTAGGCCCGCTAGGGTCTGCATTCCTCCCCTTAGGTATCGATTACTTCAGTCTGAATGACTTCGCTGAGGCTTAAACAAACACACAGAATAACACAGGTAGTTAGGGTTATTGCGTATATATAAAATAGCCTCCGACCGCGGGTGGTCGGAGGCTATTTGCAAACACGTTTTAGGCAGGTCTACCCGTAGATGCGCTGGGGCTGTTCTTCGCCCTTGACAGCGGCTTCGGTTACGACGACCTTGGCTACGCCCTCCTCGCTGGGGAGGTCGAACATCGTCTGCTGCAGCACGTCCTCGCAGATGGCGCGCAGGCCGCGGGCGCCGGTCTTACGAGCGAGCGCCATGCGGGCGATCTCGTGCAGGGCCGCGTCCTCAAACTCAAGATCGACGTCCTCGAGCTGGAACATCTTACGGTACTGGCGCACCACGGCGTTCTTGGGCTCGGTCAGAATCGACACCAGGTCGTCCTCGTCGAGCGCCTGCGTCTGGGTGACGACGGGCGTACGGCCCACGAACTCGGGGATCATGCCAAAAGCGTTGAGGTCCTGCGGGAGCACCTGGCGCAGCAGGTCGTTCTCGTCGACCGAGGTGGGACCGGCGATCTCGGAGTTAAAGCCCACGCCCTTGTTGCCTACGCGGTCGGCGATGATCTTATCCAGACCCACAAAGGCACCGCCGCAGATGAACAGGATGTTAGTCGTGTCGATCTGCAGCAGCTCCTGCTGGGGATGCTTGCGGCCGCCGGTGGGCGGAACGCTGGCCACCGTGCCCTCAAGAATCTTAAGCAGCGCCTGCTGAACGCCCTCGCCCGAAACATCGCGGGTAATGGAGAGGTTCTCGGCCTTGCGGGCGATCTTGTCGATCTCATCCACGTAGATAATGCCAACCTGCGCGCGCTCGATATCGCCATCGGCAGCATTGATGAGCTTGAGCAGGATGTTCTCCACGTCCTCGCCCACGTAGCCGGCCTCGGTGAGCGCGGTGGCATCGGCGATGGCAAACGGCACCTCGAGGATGCGCGCGAGCGTCTGGGCCAGCAGCGTCTTGCCGGTACCGGTGGGACCGAGTAGCAGGATGTTGGACTTGGCGAGCTCCACCTCGTCCATGTCATCGTCAAGCTGCGAGTCCAAACCGTCGTCAAAGGCCGAAAGCGCGGCGCCGCCCTCGATCACGCGGCGATAGTGGTTGTACACGGCCACCGACATGGCGCGCTTGGCGTCCTCCTGGCCCATAACATAGGCCGAAAGCTCGTCATAGATCTCGTGCGGCGTCGGCACGTGCGTGATGACCTGGCGGTCGTCCTCGAGCTCAAAGCCCTCGGCCTCGGGGTCCACGGCGGGCTGGGTAGCAGCCTGGCCGTGGTCGTTGAGGAAGCCCGGCAGCTTGCCGTTACGGGCAGCGTCCATAAAGTCCGAAGCCAGCGACTCCTCCAAGATCTCGGAGCAGGCGGCGACGCACTCGTCACAGATAAAGATGTTGGTCGGACCCTTTACGAGGCGACGGACCTGGCCCTGCTCTTTTCCGCAGAAGGAGCAGCGGATGGGGTTACCGTTCTCGTCAAAGTTGTCCTGCATGTTGCCGGCCATCCTAGGCGTCCTTCGCGGCGAGATCGCGCGAGGTGACGATACGGTCGATCAAGCCGTAGTCGAGGGCCTCGGCAGCGGTCAGATAATTGTCGCGCTCGGTATCGGCCTGGACCTTCTCGATAGGCTGGCCCGAGGCGTCGGACAGGATCTGGTTGAGCTCGCGACGGGTCTTCTTAATCTCCTCGGCCACGATCTCGATCTCGGTCTGCTGGCCCTGGGCACCACCGCTGGGCTGGTGAATCATGACCTTGGAGTGCGGCAGGCAGAAGCGCTTGCCCTTGGCGCCGGCCGAAAGCAGCACGGCGGCCATGGACGCGGCCATACCGACGCAGATGGTGGAGACCTGCGGCTTGATGAAGTTCATGGTGTCAAGAATCGCCAGGCCGGAGTAAACCTCGCCACCGGGCGAATTGATGTAGAGCGAGATATCCTTCTCGGCATCCTGGCTCTCAAGATGCAGCAGCTGGGCAACGACCAGGTTGGCGCTGACGGAGTTGATCTCCTCGCCCAAAAAGATGATGCGGTCGTTGAGCAGGCGCGAATAGATATCGTAGCTGCGCTCGCCGCGCGGCGTTTGCTCGATAACGTATGGCACGAGGGCGGAATCGAACTTAGCGATCATACGCATCTCCATTTCTCTCTTGCGGACCAAATTGGTTCTAGATAAACGTACGGTGCCCGCATGCTATGCATTGGCTGGCACCGTACGAAGCAACCGGATAACCGGTGTATAACTTTACCCCATCACGGGCGCACGCATGCGCTCGTGGGCAAGGTGGCGAGAATTACTCGGCGTCCTTGGCGGTCTCGTCGACCTCGGTCACCTTGGCGTTCTCGACCAGGTGGTCGACGGCCTTGGAGCGACGGATGGACTCGCGAACGGCAGGCATGCGGCCATCGGCGATGAACTCGGCCTTGGAAGCCTCGACGTCCTTGACGCCGGCCTTCTCGAACTCGGCGTTGATGTCGTCCTCGGTGACCTCAATCTTGAGCTCACGGGCGAGGGCGTCGAGCGCCAGGGACTCACGGGCAACGTCGTTGGCCTGCTTGTGCAGGTCGCCGATGAACTGCTCCATGGTCAGGCCGGAAGCGGGCAGCCAGGTGTCCAGCGTCATGCCGCGGGCAGCGAGGTTGGACAGGAAGTTCTGGCCAAGCTCCTCAAAGACGGACTGCTCGTAGTCGGCATCCATCTCGTCGAGCTGCAGGCGCTCGGCGAGAGCGGAGACGCAACGGTTCTCCTTCTCGGCCGGGAGGCGGGAAGCCTTGTCCTGCTCGATCTCGATCTTGATGGCGTCGCGCATGGCGTCGATGCTGTCGAAGCCAAAGTCGGACTTGACGAGCTCGTCGGTGAGCTCGGGGGTGTTGCGGACCTTGATGCCCTTGACGGTGACCTCGACGGTGTGGGTCTCGGCCTCCTCGCCCTCCTCGACCTCGTCGGTCCAGGTGACGGTCTTGACGTCGTCAACGTTAGCGCCGATCAGGGCCTCGTTGAACTCCTTGGGGTTGCTGTCGCTACCGGCGATGAGCATACGGCCCTCGGCGGCAAAGTTGTCGGCGTTCTCGACGGCCTTGAGGTCGACGGTAACGTAGTCCTCGGCCTCGACAGCGCGGCCCTCGACGTCCTCGAAGGTGGCACGGTAGTTGAGGAGCATCTCGACCTGGTTGTTGATCTCGGACTCGGTGACCTCCGCAGGGGGCATCTCGATCTCGACAGCGTCGAAAGAGGAGAGCTCAGCGGCGGGACGCAGGGAGAACTCGACGGTGTAGGTGTAGTCCTCGTGATCCTTGGCGAGGTCGAGATCCTTGTAGTCACCGCTCTTGGTGGGGACGATGTCCAGCTCGTTGAGGACGGCGGGCTCGTTGGCGGCGATCAGGTCGTTGGTGGCCTGAGCGAGGGTAGCCTCGGCGCCAAGAGCGGAATCGATGACCGGACGGGGAGCCTTACCGGCACGGAAGCCCGGGAAGCGGTACTTCTTGGCGGTGTCCTTGTAGGCCTTCTTGATCGCGGCGTCGACGTCGGCGGCCGGGATGGTGACCGTAGCGGTGAGCTTGGCGTCCTTGACGTCAGAAGCGGTGATGTTCAACACGTTCCTCCTCATACTGCCCAGCTTATCTGAGGTGCTGGTACCTTTATGCAACAAAGAGTCGCGACGGCCGAAGCCGACGCAGATGCGTTGGTGCGGGCGAAAGGACTCGAACCTTCACGGGAATCCCACCAGAACCTAAATCTGGCGCGTCTACCAATTCCGCCACGCCCGCATGAGCGCACAGACTAGGAATGATAGCAGATACGAACGACAAGCGCACGCACACGTTTTACAGGCTCACGACCTCACCACGAGTGCAAAAGGCTGGACGAGTTGCCCCGCCCCGCCCATTACGACTTGTTCGCTGACCCGCTACTCCCCCAGCAGGACCTTCTCGGGCGTGATCGGCAGCGAGCGCACCTGGTGGCCGGTGGCGTGTGCCACGGCCGATGCAACAGCGGCGAGCGGCGTGTTGATGACGACCTCGCCGATCGACTTGGCACCAAAAGGACCCGTCGGCTCGTAGCTCGGCTCAAAGGCCACGCGAATGCTGCCGATATCCAGGCGCGTGGGCAGCTTGTAGCTCATAAAGTTGCCGGTACGCAGACGACCGCGGTCGTCGTGCTCCACGATCTCGTAGAGCGCGTGGCCGATACCCTGGGCAATGCCGCCCTCGGCCTGGACGCGCGCGAGCGCCTCGTTGATCACGGTGCCGCAGTCGACGGCCGCCGCGTAGTCCACCACGGTCACCTTGCCGGTGGCCTTGTCGACCTCGACCTCGGCAATGCCGGCCATAAACGGCGGGGGCGAAACGGGCAGGCAGGCAGAGGCATGCGAGGTGAGCGCGTCGCCTCCCGCAATGTTCTTGACGCACAGGTTGGCAAAGTCGCGCAGCGTGAGGTAGCAGTTCTGCTCGCGCGCGGCACGCTCGTCGGACAGGCGCACGTACTGGCCGTCGAAGACCACGTCGGCGGCGTCAACGTCCCACATCTGAGCGGCCTTGGCGCAAATCTTCTCGCGCAGCTCGGTCGCGGCGTTCTTGGCGGCAAGGCCCGTCACGTAGGTACCGGAGCTCGCGTACGAACCGGCGTCGAACGGCGACACGTCGGTGTCCACGCCGCGCACCACGATCAGCGAGCTCTCCACGCCCAGCTCCTCGGCGGCAATCTGCGCCAGGATCGTGTCGACGCCCATGCCGTTATCGGTGGCGCCGGTGCCGATGGTAATGAAGCCGTCCTCTTCCAGGCGCATGTCGATGCCGGCGATGTCGACATTGGAGATGCCCGAGCCCTGCATGGTGAGCGCGCAACCCAGGGCGCGCACACGGTCGCCCAGGTCCACGGCCAGCGGCTTGTCGCGCCAGCCGATCATGTCCATCGCGCGCAGCAGGCAGCGGTCGAGTGCGCAGGCGTTGAGCTTCTCGTTGTAGTACTGCGGCATGACCTCGCCCTCGCGCACCATGTTCTTAAGGCGCAGGTCGGCGGGGTCCATGTGCAGCATGTCGGCGAGCTCGTTGACGGCGCTCTCCACGGCAAACTGGCCCTGGGTGGCACCGTAGCCGCGATACGCGCCGCCGCGGTTGGTATTGGTGTAGACGGCGTCCCAGCTAAAGCGACTCGCCTTCACATGGTTGTAGATGGGCAGGCTCTTGTGGCCCGAAAGGCCGATCGTCGTGGTGGCGTGCTCGCCGTATGCGCCGGCGTTGGACAGCGTGTGCAGGTCGATGGCCGTGATGGTGCCGTCGCTCATGGCGCCCAGCTTGACGGTCATCTGCATCTGGTGGCGCGAATTGCCCGCGGTGATGGTCTCCTCACGGGTGTAGCAGCAATAGCTCGGACGGCCGGTCTGCTGGGTGACGAACGCCACGAAGATCTCGCAGCAGCCCGTCTGCTTGGAGCCAAAGCCGCCGCCGATGCGGGGCTTAATAACCTGCACCTGCGACTGCGGAATGTCGAGCGACTGCGCAACCATGCGGCGCACGTGGAAGGGCACCTGCGTCGAGGTGGTCACCGAAATGCGGCCGAACGCGTCGGTCGTCGCGAAGGCACGGAAGGTCTCCATGGGCGCGGTCTGGGTGGCCTGGCTGGTGTAGGTGCGCTCAAAGACGATGTCGCTCTGGGCGAAGGCCTCGTCCAAGTCGCCATAATCGCTGGTACCGCTGCACACCAGGTTGCGCGGGACATCGCCGCCCTGCGGGAACATAAAGGTCACGTCGCCCTCGGGGTGGACCACGATGTCGTTATCGAGTGCCTGGGTAAAGTCGAGCAGGGGCTCGAGCACCTCGTAGTCGACCTTGATGAGCTTGAGCGCCTTGTCTGCGGCCTCCTCGGTCTCGGCTGCGACGATCGCCACCTCTTCGTTTTGATAACGGACGAGGTTCTCGAGGATCAAGCGGTCGTAGGGACTCGGCTGCGGATAGCTCTGACCGGCGATGGTAAAGCGGCGCTTGGGCACGTCCTCATAGGTGTAAACGCCCACCACGCCGGGCACTTTCAGGGCGCGCGACGTATCGATGGAGCGGATCTTGGCGCGGGCGTACGGGCTGCGCTTTAGCTTGACGATCAGAGCGCCGGCGGGCACCATATCGCCCGTGTAGACGGGACGACCCTCGAGCAGGGCCTTCGAGTCCTTCTTGGGCTGCTTATGGGTGATCTGCTTGTACGAGACACCGTCGCAGCTGGTGTCGTTGACCGGCAGCTCGGGCATCTCAAAGCCCACCTGCACGCCGGACTCGTTGAGGAAGCGCACGATGGCGCGCAGCTGGCTCTCGTAGCCGCTGCAGCGGCAGAGGTTGCCGGCGAGCTGGCGCGAGAGCTCCTCGCGCGTGGCGACGAGGCTCGGATCCTCCTTGGCGGCGCGAGCAAGCGCCAGCACGTTCATGATAAGGCCGGGGGCGCAAAAACCGCACTGCTCGGCGCCTTCGGCAGCCATAGCGCGGGCAAGCGCCTCGGACTCGGCCTTGAGGCCCTCGAGCGTGGTGATGGAGCGGCCCTCGATGCGCGCGGCGGGAACCGAGCAGCTCAGCACCGGGTCGCCGTCGAGCCACACCGTGCACAGACCGCAGTTGGTGGTTTCGCAGGCGCAGCGCACCGACGCGCAACCCTGCTCACGCAAAAGCGAAAAGAGCATGGTATCGGGGGCAATCTGAACCTTGACCTTGCGGCCGTTGAGCGTAAAGGAAAGATCGATGAGTTTGGCAGCCATTAGCGCACCTCGCTAGAATCGACGCCGGGCACGCGGCGGCAGAAATACTCGTCCGTGGCAAACTTAGGCACTTGCACGGTCTCGAGCTCGCGGGCAAGCGCGGCCGAAAGCTCGATGCCGGCGGCGCGGCGCACAGCCTGAACCGCAAGCGGGGCCGAGATGCGGCGGCGGTACTCGGCCGATCCCCACAAGTTGGTGCCGTAGCTCAGCGCGCGTACGGACGCGGCAAGGACGCGAAGCTCGTCCTCGGAAGGCTGCTCGGCGGTAAGGCCGCATGCTTCTCCCTGCAGCAGAGTCGCGCGCAGCGGGCGGGCGCCCACGGTGACGTGCCAGTTGTTATCCCACCAGGCGGCGGTGACGTTGAGCGAGGGGAAGTCAGTCGCGGCCTTGCGCACGGCCTCGTAGCTCGCGCGGTAATCGTGCTTGACGACCACGACATGCTCGATAACGTCGCGCACGTAGCCCATATCGACGAACTCCGCGAGCGGCACGCGGCCGGCGCCCGTCAGCTCAACGTACGAATCGAGCGCCAAAAAGGCCGAGAGCACGTCCGAAAAGCCAAAGCGGCCGTAGATGCTGCCGCCCACCGTGGCGGTATTGCGCAGCTGCACGCCTACAATATCGTGGACGGCGAACTCAAAGACATTGTTGACAAGCGCGTTGAGCCCGGCATGACGCTCGAGCTGGCGCAGGGTGCACATGGCACCGATGCGAAACTCGGTCTCGGTCTCCTCGATCTGATCGAGTCCGCAGGCAGAAAGGTCAATCGCCGTCGCCACACGACGCGAACCCAGGCGCATCCAGATGCCGCCGCCCACAATCTTGTTGTTGCGGTTCTTCTGCAAGAGCTCATAGGCTTCGGCCGCGTTTCCAACACGGACGTAGGTACCGAACTTGAGCACGTTCTCCCCCATCTCTTCACTTGTCCAGTACTTTTAAGTGTACCAAACGAGGGGGCACAGCCATCGTCACCATAGAAAAAGGCTCCCAGCCGGATAGCTGGAAGCCTCATCACATGCCATATCAAGCGAAGATTTAGCAGACGCCCTGGGCGAGCATGGCATCGGCGACCTTCAGGAAGCCGGCGATGTTGGCGCCCATGACGAAGTTGCCCTCCTCGCCGTACTTCTTGGCGGTGTCGTCCACGTTGTGGAACATGCCGCGCATGAGCTGCTCGAGCTTGCCGTCGACCTCCTCGAAGGTCCAGGACAGGTGCTCGGCGTTCTGGCTCATCTCCAGGCCGGACACGAGCACGCCGCCGGCATTGGCAGCCTTACCGGGCATAAAGGCAACGCCGTTCTCCTGGAAGTAGGTCGTGGCCTCGATGGTCGTGGGCATGTTCGCGCCCTCGCCGACCACCTTGCAGCCGTTGGCGACGAGCGCCTGGGCGTCCTCGAGCAGCAGCGTGTTCTCGCGAGCGCAGGGCAGCGCAATGTCGCAGGGAAGCTGCCACACGCCGCGGCCGTCGCCCTCATGCCACACGGCGTTGGGCTTCTCGTCGACGTACATAGCGAGCGTAACACCCTTGTCGTGGCCGGAGCGCTTCTTGTTGTAGACATGCTCGAGCACGGTGTAGTCGATGCCGTCGGGATCCTCGACCCAGCCATGGGTGTCGGAGCAGGCCAGCACCTTGCCGCCGAGCTGGGCGACCTTCTGGACCGCGTAGATAGCGACGTTACCGGAGCCGTGAACGACGACGTTCTTGCCCTCGAAGGAGTCGCCGCGGCTCTTGAGGTACTCGTCCACAAAGTAGACCAGACCGTAACCGGTGGCCTCGGTACGGGCGAGCGAGCCGCCAAAGGAGAGGCCCTTGCCGGTAAGAACGCCGGTCCACTCGTTGGTCAGGCGCTTGTACTGACCGAACAGGTAGGCAACCTCGCGGCCGCCAACGCCCAGGTCGCCGGCGGGAACGTCGGTGTTGGGGCCAATATGGCGATAGAGCTCGGTCATGAAGGACTGGCAGAAGTGCATGATCTCGTTGTTGGACTTGCCCTTGGGGTCAAAGTCGGAACCGCCCTTGCCGCCGCCCATGGGAAGGGTGGTCAGGCTGTTCTTGAGGATCTGCTCCAGGCCCAGGAACTTGAGCATGCCCAGGGTGACCGTCGGGTTAAAGCGCAGGCCGCCCTTGTAGGGTCCAATGGCAGAGTTGAACTCGACGCGGTAACCGCGGTTGACCTGGACCTTGCCCTGGTCGTCGACCCAGGGGACACGGAACATAACGATGCGCTCGGGCTCGACGAGGCGCTCCAGCAGGGCGGCCTCCTCGTACTCGGGATGGGCGTCGAGCGCCGGCTGGATGGTGCCGAGGATCTCGGTCGCGGCCTGGATGAACTCAGGCTGCTCGGGATAGCGGGCCTTGAGCTCGTCGAGAACTTTCTGCGTGTAGCTCATGCTTCCTCCAATGATGGGAAACGAAAAGTGTCGGTCGCGGCACCCTGTGCGCCGCGAACTTTATCGTGTATGGATAATATCGCACTGTTGCGGGAAAGTTTCGCATAAGCAGACGAGCAGATGTTTCGTTTTGATTACGATGCAGGTAGAGGCGTTTTTGAGTGCCTGACGTGCAAAACCCGTGTTTCAAACCTGTTTCGTCCACGTGTTCCAAACCACCACATTGGGGACAGGCACCTTTGTGGTGGTGTTGACGGCTAGAGGACGAGCTGATGATAGTCGGCGGGGGTTATGCGGCCTTCGGTGGCAGCGCGGAAGGCGGCGAGCGCATCGCCCGAGAACGGCATGGCCCAGCACAGGCCGCAACCTGCGGTAATGGAGCCGGGCAAAGGCATAATGCGCCCGGGTACGCCGGCATCCAGGCACAGCTGCTCGCATTCCATCACATCGAAGGTGCTGTCAAACGACACGATAATCTTGCGTTCGCGATCGAGGGCATCACTGGACGGGCCTTCACGGTGTGCCTCACGATACGCCGCGGCGGTCGCTTCCTCTTCCGCGGTATGCCCGCAGCCTCCGCAGCCGCAGGTACAGGGTTCGGACCCGTCGCAAGTGCAAGGTTCTCCCGTGTCGGGACAAATATCGTGAGACATGGCAACTCCAATCGTCTAGGCAAGCAACTCGGCCGCCGCAAACTCCTCGGGCGTATTGACGTTCTCGAAGCAGAGCGTCGAGCCCGCGGCCTTAACGATCTGCGGCTCATCCATATAACCAGCCTGAACGCGATTGATCAGGCAGCGAATGCGCTGACGGTCGCAGGCGAGCAGCTCTTGGGCAACCGGCGCACACGCGTCACGGCGCCAAACGGCGCAAAGCGGCTCAATCCCCCGCTCCTCGCGCGGCACGCACACGTCAAGCGCCTCGGCCTCAACACGATCGGCAAGCGCGTCGATGAGTTCCGACGAGACAAACGGCATGTCGCAGGCAACGATCGCCACGAGCGGCAGCCGAGCCGCAGCCAACGAACTCGCGATGCCGCGCATGGCGCCCGCCGACCCTTCAAGATCCGCCACCACACGAGGCACCAGGCCACCAAGCGCGTGCTCCTCAAGATAGGCAAGCTCGCTGGGGCGCGAAGTCGTCACGACCAACTCGCCGGCAACTGGCGCCAGCCGACCCAGCACGCGCTCGATGAGCGGCTCGCCGCAAAACGCCATGCGCGCCTTATCGCAGCCCATGCGCGAGGACAGCCCGCCCGCCTGGACGACACAAGAAAGATCGGCACGTCTTACGGTAGTCATACGGCAAAACACCTCCATCGGCATGCTCGAAACCCAGTGCACGAAGCTAAATACAGCCGCCGAAATAGCGGCGCTACGAAAAGCTCGTGCAAAAACAAAACAGCGCCTTTGCGGCACGCAGCAAGACCGCGAGCACAAAAGCGCTGGTAGCATATGGCGGGAACGTATGTGAATCGAACACATCCAAGACGTTTTGCACGCCTCGCAACGGTTTTGAGGACCGCGGAGCCCACCGGAGCCCATCCGTTCCCAAGTGCGGCGGTATTTTACCAAACCGAGCGGGCTAGCTAGCGTAGGGACCTCAGGCCGCCGGCCTCCTTGTCGAGCACCGTAAAGCGAACGGCGTCCAGGTGCTCCAAGATGCTGATGGCACGTTTGCGCGACACGCCCAGCGCCTCGCGCAGCACACTCGTGGTGGCAGCGCCACCGGCTGCCTCGATAGCGGCGGCGACGAGCTCACGCGCATGGGCCTCGGCGGCAGCGGACAGGGCAACGTCGCGCTCGACCTTAACGATCGAGCGGTTAAGCGAAAGCTCGCGCAGGGCGCGCGTCATGGTGTCGCGATCGAGCTGCAACTGCTCGCCCACCTCGGGCAACGTCGGTGCATCGAGTCCGGCCTCGTCAAGCAGCGCGACGATCCGCTCGCAAGCCTCTCGCACCACGCGTGTCGCCGCGGCGGCCGAATGCGGATCGAACACCTCGGCGCCCTCGGCGGCGCACACGCCACGCGAGCAGCCCTCGGCAATCAGAGCCGCGGCAACGCCTTCATCAGCGGCAGGCCACGCAGCATGGGCAACGGCGCCGGGCGTAAAGCCTGTCTCCTTGGGAGCCGCCGCGTGCATGGCCGACAAGGTCGCCGCCAGTGCATCCATCGCGGCGTCGAGCACCACGGCGTCCGCCAGGAGGTCCGCTTCACCCGCGGCAAGCTTGCGAACGGAGCCCTGCGCCAACAACACGCGCAGTGCGGCATCGACCTCGCCGACGCCAAGATCCAAAGCCTCGGCAACATCAATCGCCGTAACCGGCAGCGTCTGCAGCGCCAGCCAAGCGCCCACACCGCCCGCGATATCGCCGGACTCGAGCGCCGCATACAGCGCACGCTCCCCCTCAGCAAGCTCGCGCGAGCGACGGCAGTGCGAAAGCAGCACGCGCCCGCCGCCAATAAGCATCACGGGCGAATAGGACAGCACCGCGGCATGGTCCCCAGCACGTAGCGGCAGCGAGTTTTCCAAGCGCACCTGAACGATACGGGTCTCGCCCACCGCCATGGGGGCCTCGCCCTCCATGAACATGATGCGACCGACAACCTCGGCCGTACCCGCCATCACGTGCACACGCGCACCCGACTCGAGCACACGCGGCTTGGCTCCCTCGCGACCCAAATACGTAAACGTCATCATAAAGCGCATCGTCTGGCCAAAGCGGTTCGCCACGCCCAGCATCTCACCGCGATCGAGCGCGGCGACACCATCGCCCACCAAGTTGAGCGCCACACGCTGACCGGACAGCGCCTGCTGCGTGTCGCCATGCACTTGGATCCCGCGCACGCGACAGGCCGTGCGCGACGGCAGCGCGACGAGCTCGTCGCCCACCGCAACCGGGGCATCGTGCAGCGTTCCCGTCACGACGGTGCCAGCGCCCTTGATCGTAAAGCAGCGGTCGATGGGCAGACGCGGCGCGGCATCGGTGCGCTCGGCACGGTCGCGGCAGGAATCCCAGCAAGCGGCAACCTGCTCGTCGAGCGCAGCCAGCAGGTCATCAATTCCCGCGCCGGTCTTGGACGACACGGGCACGATCGGCGCGTCCGCAAACACGGTACCCGACAAAAAGTCATCGACATCGAGCTCGGCAAGCTCGGTCATCTCGGCATCGGCCAGGTCGCACATAGTCAGCGCCACCACCATGTGTGTGACGCCCAGCAGCTCCAGCACATGCACGTGCTCACGGGTCTGCGGCATCACGCCTTCGACGGCCGATACCACCAGCACAGCAACGTCGATGCCCGTGGCACCCTGCACCATGGCGCGCAGGTAATGCGCGTGGCCCGGCACGTCGACCAGGCCAACGATCTTGCCACTCGGCAGCGCCAGCTCGCCGAAGCCCAGCTCCACGGTCATACCGCGGCGGCGCTCGACCTCCAGGCGGTCGGGGTTTTTACCCGTCAGCGCCTCGATGAGCGCCGACTTACCGTGGTCGACATGCCCCGCCGTACCTACGATAACGGGGCATTCCACCAACGCTTCGGCCTCACTCATCGGCGCACCGCCTTCTCAACGCATGCGGCAAGCGTCGACGCCGCTGTCTCGATATCGCGGTCGCCCACGAGTGTGCGCACATCAAACAAAATGCGATCGTGCGAGGTTCGCGTGACGACCGGCGTGTCGAAGTCCTGGACAAGCGAGCGCTTCAGCGCGTCGACGGACAGGCGCACGTCAACCGGACAGACGGCAACGCACATCGTGGGCAGCTCCACGGTAGGCAGCGAGCCGCCACCGGGGGTCGACGATTCCTCGACTATCTCCACCTGAACGGCGCACGGGCAACCAGCCTTATCGAGCCCAGCGACCATGCGATCGCGCAGCTTACGAGCACGTCGCTCCAAATGAGCCTGCGGCAGCGTAAGCATGCTGAGCACCGGAATATCGCGATGGGCCACGTCGGCGCCGTCCATGTAGATGCGCAGCGTGGCCTCGAGCGCCGTGAGCGCCAACTTGCCCGGGCGCAGGGCGCGCATAAGCGGATGCGACCCACAGGCCTGGACCAGATCGCGACGGCCCATGATAATGCCCGCCTGTGCGGCACCGAGCAATTTATCGCCCGAGCACGACACCAGATCGAGCCCTGCCGAAACCGAAGCCGGCGTGGTTTCCTCGCCGCCGCGCACCAAGATGTCGTCAGGCAACAGTGCCCCCGAGCCCTGGTCTTCATAGAACAGCAGGCCGTGCTTATGGGCCAGTGCGGCGAGTTCCCTTGAGCTCACTTCCTCGTGAAAACCCTCGATGCGATAGTTGGAAGGATGAACCTTCAGGATCATGGCCGTTTCGGGCGTGATGGCGCGCTCGTAGTCGCCCAGATGTGTGCGGTTGGTAGCGCCGACCTCGACGAGTTTGGCGCCCGAAGCCGCCATGACGTCGGGGATGCGGAAGCTGCCGCCAATCTCGACAAGCTCGCCGCGGCTGACGATAACCTCTTTGCCCGCGGCATGGGTCGCCAGCACCAGCAGCACCGCGGCGGCGTTGTTGTTGACGACCAGCGCGTCCTCGGCACCGGTGAGTGAGCGGATCAGCTGCGCGGCATGCTCCTTGCGCGACCCGCGCGAACAGGTGTCGACGCTGTACTCGAGCGTGCTATACCCGCGCGCAACCTCGGCCACGGCCTTGGCGGCCGACTCCGCGAGCGGGGCGCGACCCAAGTTGGTATGGATGACCACACCCGTGGCGTTGACGGCGGGGCGCAGGCTCGGCAGCGCGGAGCGATGGGCACGCCACTCGATGGCCAAGGCCAGCTCGCGCTTGGAACGCGGGGCGGCGCCGGCACGAATGGCGGCGCGCTCCTCGTCGAGCTCGGCCGTGACGGCGGCATGTACCACCGTGTCGCAGGTCTCCCCCGCCGCCTTCACTACCGGCCACTCGGCAAGCAGCTCGTTGACGGAAGGAATGGCGCGCAGGCGGGCGCGCACCTCATCGGACATGTTCTGGCTATCGCTCATGTGCGGCCTTTCAAAAGAAACGTGGATCAGTCGAATACATCAGCTGAGTCAATTACTCGTCATTATCCTCGCGCGCCGCGATCTTTTCCACGCGAACGGCGTTTTCCTGGGTGAGTGCGGCACCCGTCAACGGGTCCCAACGCAACGGCGTATGGTCGAGCGGGCCCACGCCCAAGGCTTGAGCGCCACCGGCATCGGCGCCAAACGAACGCCCACCAGGAGCAGCCGACGTAAAAATGCACGCCGGATGCAGATAGGGCGTCGTCTCCACGCGCACGCGGTCGCGGCCCATGTCGCTCAGAAGCTCGACGACCTCGCCATTGGCGATACCCATGCGTGCGGCAACATCGGCATTCATCTGCACGGCGTCCAAGTCCGACCCCGCCTCGGCGGCACCGGCTGCCGCGAGTCTGCGCGAGGTATGCGACTCAAAGGGTCGATTGCCGCTAATGAGGCGAAACATCCCCGGGCCAGGCTCCACCATCGGCGCGATCCAGCCTGGCACGCGTCCCAGGCCGGCACGCTCCCATACGTCACTTGCCAGCGCAATCTTGCCGCCGGCAAGCGGAATCGCCGGCTCGCCCGTGCGCGTCGGCAGTGCCACGCCCGTATCGGCCCAACCGCGCTCCTTGAGCTCGTCCAGATTAATCCCAAACGGCGCCACCTGGGCAGCTGCCAGATCGTCAGACGTAAACTGGAAGTACTCGCCAACGCCACACGCCTGCGCCAGACCGGTAAAAATCTCTCGGCCGGGACGTGTGTCGTCATGCTGCACGGGCAGCACGGCATTGCGGTAGAACACGCGCGCATCGTTGGCGCCTGTCACCGTTCCCACGCCGCGGTCGGCCGCCAGATACGTCACATCGGGCAGCACGAAGTCGGAAGCGCGCGCCGTCTCGGACCAGCGAATATCAATCGTCACGAGCAAGTCGAGCTGCTGCAAGATGCCCAACCAAGCCTGCGCATTGCCATAGCCCGCGCCGGGATTGCTGGCGTAAACGATCAGCCCGCGCAGGTCCCCGGTAAGAATAGACTGACCGATGGTCGTGCACAGACCGCGCACCGGATCGACCAGTGGATAGCGCTCGGACCCCAACTTGGGCTCACGTGGCATCGACGGCGTCGCGAAACGCGCAGGGTCCAAATCACCCAACACAAGCGGCGTGGGCGGATTGAGCGCGCCACCCGCATGTCCAATACAGCCCAGCAGCACATCGACCAGGCAGATAGCACGCGCGGTCTGGGTGCTGTTGGCATACGCAATGCCGATGCCACCATGAAAGCCAGCGTCCACCACCGCAGCAGGCGCCGCCACAGCCAAATCACGCGCAGTCGCACGGATATCGTCCGCCGGCACGTCGCACATCGACTCGGCCCACTCAGGCGTCCAAGCAGCAGCCGCCTGCGCCAGCTCATCAAAACCCGTGGTATAGCGGGCAACAAACTCGCGGTCGTACAAGCCATCGGTTATCAGCACATGCGCGATACCCAGCAGCAAGGCCAGGTCGCAGCCCGGGCGCACGCGCAGCCAGCGGTCTGCAAGCGCCGCAGAGCCACTGCGCCGCGGGTCCACGACGATGATTTTCGCCCCGCGCCGGCGCGCATCGTTGAGCGCATCAACGCCCCCCATCGTCGACGAATCGACAATGGAACGCCCCAGATACATGATGCAATCGGTGTGCGCCAGGTCGGAGGCGGGACTATAGCCCAGGCTGTGCTCCCAACCGGTAAGTCGGCTTACCTCGCAGGCACCGTCGGCACCGTACACGTTGGGCGAACCCAACGCATGCATAAGGCGATAGGCCCAGTAGCGGTCGAACGAGGGCACGCCGAGCGTCATGCCCAGCGCGCGCGGACCATGCCCGTCAACAATCCCCAAAAGGCGCTCCGCGATCTCCGAAAACGCCTCGTCCCAGCTCACCGCATCGAACCCCGAGCCATCCTGGCGGCGGCGCATGGGATGCAAAATCCGGTCGCGCTCGTCAAACGGCATGTCCAGGCGATGCCGCCCGCGGGCGCACAGGGCACGTGCCGCGCACGGGTGCCCCGACACCGGCAACTCGGCCACCACGCGACCGTCCTCAACACGTGCCGCAAAGGCGCAATCGGCATAGCATCCCCCGCATGTGGTCACCACGGCGCGACCGTCACGCTTCACAGCAGATGCCATCTCGATTACCCCTTTCATCAGCCAAACACAACAGGCCAAAAGCCCGGCAACGGGCCCCAGACCCAAAAAGCCTCCCGCACGGCAACGCCCCGCGGGAGGCCCAACGTCAAACAGACGATACCTTACGCCTCGGACTTCTTGGCGTAGATAAACCAGTAGCCGAGCGCGACCAGAACCGCGCCGCCCACGATGTTGCCCAGCGTGGCAGCGGACAGGTTAAACGCAATGCCCGCAGCGTTGAGCGCATCGGCGCCGGCGACGTCGGCACCATAGCCGCACGCGTGCATCACGGCACCCATGGGCAAAAAGTACATGTTGGCGACACAGTGTTCAAAACCGCAGGCCACAAAGGCGGCGATGGGCAGCAGAATGCCCACAACCTTATCGACCACGGTCTTGCCGGCGGTACCGATCCACACGGCCAGGCACACAAAGATGTTGCACAGGATGCCGCGGAAGAAGATCGTCACCCAGTCGATCGTCACCTTGCCGGCGGCGACGCTCACCATGGAATTGGCGACCGCCTCGCCGTTGAGCTTGTAAATGCCGGCCATGTACACCAAAAAGACGATGAACAGAGCACCGACAAAGTTACCGACCCATACGACGACCCAAGCCTTGAGCATCTGGACCAGGGTGATCTTTTTGCTCTTGAGCGCGCAGACCATAAGCGAATTACCGGTGAACAGCTCGGCGCCGCACACCAGCACCAGCACCAGGCCCAGGCAAAAGCACAGGCCGCCCACGACGCGCTGGGCGCCCCAGCCCAGCGTGCTATCGCTCAAGAACACGGTAAAGAACAGGCCGCCGAAGGCAATAAACGCACCGGCGAACATTGCCAACAGAAAGGCCTTTGCGACCGGCAGGTTGGCCTTGGTCACGCCGGCGGCCTCGGTCTTGGCCTCGATCGCGGCGGGCGCCAGGCAATCGGGAGCAGGGTACTCCACCTTGGAATCTGCCATGTCAATCACTTCTTTCCTAATCAGCAGGGACAAGCGCTCCTATTGCTCTTGCCCCAAGCGGACAAAGCGGGAAAAGTCGTTGGCGACCACGGCGTCGTACACGGCGTCGACGGCGTCAAAGACTTCCGGGGACATGGGGTTGTAGAACTCCGTGTCGCCCGGCTGAATCCCAACGAAGACGATATCATCGCACGATTGCTCAATCTCTTCGATCAGAATCGACAAGGGAAGCGAATGCGTGGTGAACATCGACTTGCGGGCCACATCGCGCTTGTCGAGCAAGCGGATGGACCCGACGGGCAGTGCCATATCGGCGGCATCGACCAAGACCAGGCGAGGCGGACGCTCGCGCCTGACCTCGATGATGTCGTCCTCGGGCGTTTGGCCGCCGTCGATGGTGTACCAACCGGCGATGGGTGCGTCTTCCATCTGTTTGGAGAGCACGGGGCCAGCGGCATCGTCGGCACGCAGCACGCTTCCCGCCGTGAGCACGATACCCGCAAACGGGACGCCGTTCACACGTCCATCCACAACGCGACCCATTACTGCAACCTCCCCGTCAGATACACGCCCGACACATCGCGCACGCGCTCAACCAGATCGCGAAACTTCATTAAGAACGCGACCTGCTGGGCATGCAGGCCAAAGTCGTCGTCGAACACCGAGATGCCAGCCTTGGCCGACCCGCGAAAACCGCGCTCGTCGAGCAACGCATCGCAGGCCTCGAGCAGCGACGGCACCGCCGCCTTGTCGAGCTGGCACTCGCCAAAGGAGCGGATGGCCTCAAACTTGGTTTTGGCCTCCCCCTCCGGCAGCGCGTCGACGAGCGAATAGAACACATCCACCGGCACCGACAGGCGCGGCTCAAAGCAGTCGAGCACGCCGGTGTGGTGGCCCACGGCGAGCGTGTAGTACAGCACGTCGCAGGCCTCCTGGGGAACGTCTTCCTCGGTCTCCACAAACTTACGCGTGAGCTCGTAAAAGACCACCTGGTCGGGCGCATGGCCCAGGCAGGGGTCGACGACGCCCTCGGCGGCCTCGTCGCTTGCGCGCGAGGCATCGCCAAAAGAGCCGCCGAGCATGCCGGGGCCCGCAAAGTAACCAGAGCGGTCCGTGAGCTCCATCTAGCGACCTCCGGCCAGCACCAGATCCTGCAGCGCCGAGTAGACCTCAACGCGGCGCGGATCGTCCTGCTTGTCGATGAGCAGCGCCATGGCACCGCGGATATCGCCCTTGGGCGCGCCCTCGAGCGTATCCATAAACTCATTGGCCAGGTCGCGGCCGTAACGGTAGCCGCTCATGGCGCGAGCCTCGCGCTCGATGGCAACGCGCAGCTTGTACGGCACACCGGGGTGCAGGATATCGGCCTGCTCGCCGGCGGCCTCCACCGTGGTCTCGGCATGGAGCTTTTGGTCTAGCAGACCGAGTGCCATGGCAAAGCCGTAGATGGTCTGCGCGGGGCTGGGCGGGCAGCCGGGGATGTAGACATCAACCGGCAGAATCTTGTCCGTACCGCCCCAGACGCAATAGTTGTCGTAGAAGATGCCACCGGTGCAACCGCACGCGCCATAGGACACCACGATCTTGGGATCGGGTGCGGCCTCAAAGGCGCGCAGGGCCGGCATGCGCATGGCACGCGTCACGGCGCCGGTGTACAGCAGCACATCGGCGTGACGGGGCGAGGGCACGACCTTGATGCCAAAGCGCTCGACGTCGAAGACGGGCGTGATGGAACCGAAGATCTCGATCTCGCAGCCGTTGCAGCCGCCGCAGTCAACACGGTAGACGTACACCGAGCGCTTGATCTTCTTAAGAAGGGTCGCCTTGGCCTTCTCGATGCTCTCGTCGAGCTCGATCTTGGTCGGGCGGTACTGGAGCCGCTCGGGCAAAAGCGTGGGTTCGGCCATGGTTACTCCTCCTTCGTTTCAAAATCCATGATGATGCCCTCGACCGGCGCAGGACCAGCGGGGATCTCGGGCGCATCGGGGTTGAGCTCGCGGTCGATATACTCCGGGTTCACGCCGTGGCCGCCCAGATACTCCATGCCGGGGCCCTGGGGCTCACCGGACGCAAGCGTCTCATTGGCAGCCATGCCGTGCGCGTTGCCGGTCTTTACGGCCGAGGCGGCGCGCAGGGCGTCAAGCTCGCGCTTGCACTCCTGGCACATACCGACGGTACGGGCGGCCTGCTCGGCCTCCATGCCGCCGGCCTTTTGCAGCAGGCGCTTGGCGTAGTCGATCTCCTTGTGCGGGGCAAACGGCTTGCCGCAGCGCGAGCAGTGCTCGAGCGTATAGACGCTCTTGCTGGTGAGGTCGTCCTTGCTCA